>JANMOR010000003.1:0-15707 GCA_031369435.1 Chitinophagaceae bacterium | reverse complement strand
AAGATAACTTCAACGATTGCTGGTCGCCGGCAAAAAAAAGTTCTTCAACATTTTTTGCCAGTCCAACAAGAGTCATCTTTTTTTCCAGCTTCAATTCTTTGATACTTTCTAAAGCAGAAGATAATTGTCCTTTACCTCCATCAATGATCACTAATTGTGGTAATGATTCGCCTTCTTCTGTAAGTCGTTTATATCTTCTGTAAACAACTTCTTTCATAGAAGCAAAGTCATTAATGCCTGTAACCGTTTTAATATTATAATGCCTGTAATCTTTTTTA
This sequence comes from Chitinophagaceae bacterium, assembly GCA_031369435.1. Classification (GTDB taxonomy): domain Bacteria; phylum Bacteroidota; class Bacteroidia; order Chitinophagales; family Chitinophagaceae; genus Lacibacter. Next base: position 15,429 of record JANMOR010000003.1, on the reverse strand, counting down.
CTTGGTTCACCATTTTTAAAACATACCATTGCTGCAACAGGAAAACTTCCCTGGAAATTTGAGTTATCAAAACATTCAATATGCACAGGCAATTGTTTCAATTGTAAATCTTGCTGCAGTTGTATCAGCAATTGATGATTGCTCTCTTTTTTCTTATCAATAAGATGAAGTGATTGCTTTCGCTTGTGCTCTTCAAAAAACAGGGCTATATTTTTTTGCGATAAGTCCAGTAATTTTTTCTTTTCACCGGCTTTAGGTAGAGTTATTTTCAGCTGCTCATCTAACAGTTCAATTGCAACAGGAACAATAATTTCAGGAGATATACTTTCGAACTTATGGCGGATAAAGCTCACAGCAAACTCAAGGATCTCTTTTTCAGTTTCACCTAAATGACTTTCCAGTAGAATGTTTTCTGTTTGTATAATACTGCCATTGAGCACCATCATATAATTCAGGAAAGCTTTGCCTTCGTTTATTATAATTGAAAACACATCGGCATCACCCATTCTTGGGTTTACAACTGTTGAAGTAGATTTATAGTTTTCAAGATGTTCAATTTTCTTTTGGTTGATCTGCGCTTTTTCGAAATTCAACTCTGAAGCAAATTGTTTCATTTCATCTTTCAGATGCCTGATAACAGGTGATAGGTTTCCTTTCAACAGGTTTTTTACCTGATCAAGGTTTGCCTCATAATCATCAGCTGTCTGTAACCCTTCACAAGGGCCTTTGCAGTTACCTAAATGATATTCAAGACACACTTTAAATTTCCCCTTTTTTATATTGCTTTCGGTGAGGTTTAGTTTGCAATTTCTAATTGGAATATTTTGCCTGATGAACTCGATTAAATCCCTCACTTTAGCTACAGATGTAAATGGGCCGAGATATTGTGAACCGTCATGTATTCTTCTGCGTGTTAAAAAGACTCTTGGGAAAGGCTCGTTTTTAATAACGATAAAAGGGTAACTCTTATCATCTTTCAAATCAATATTAAAAACAGGTTGATATTGTTTGATCAAAGAATTTTCGAGAAAAAATGCATCCTGCTCAGAGTTTACAACAGTATATTCAATGTTTTGAATACGGCGCACCAACTCCTGTGTTTTGTAGGATTGTAGTGTTTTGGTAAAATAGGATGATACTCTTTTGCGAAGATTTTTTGCTTTACCTACATACAACAGATTTTCATCAGCATCAAAATATTTGTAAATGCCTGGTTGTGCCGGGATACCGGGTAATACTTTTTTTAATTCAACGTCAGTCATGATTAATTATCTTCCCTTTCATCCCAAATTACTCTTTCTGTGAGGTTCCTTTCAGTTCCATCCTTTTTAGTTACTGTTGTAATGAGAACAAAGCTTTTATTGTGTTTCCAAAGAAGCTGTTGTGAAACTACAGAATCACCTCTTTCCTGGTTTCTTACAAGATATAACTGACTGATCTGTTCTTTCTCCGGATTTACATACACATCCACTCTTGTAATGGGTGAGTTTTTATTTGTTGCTTCATAGGTTATTGTAATAGTATGTATAGTTGCATCTGCAAAGGAAGTTTCATGAAAATTATTTTCAAAATTCTTCTTCTCCAGTTCTTCAACAAGAAATTGATTGGCGATGTTGTTTACCTGTTCTTTCGTTATATACTGAGAATCGGTGTAAATACTGTCTTTCTGAACTACTTTTAAAAAAGCAAACGGGATTGTATCAATGTGCCTGAGTTGCCCTTTTAAATAGGAACTTACATCAATATAATCTTTGGGTACTTTTTTGGCGTTCTTACAACCCGAGTATGTAAATGAAGTTACAACAAGAAAAAAAACAGGCATGTATTTTATCATGCTGTAAAAATATTTAAAAACTATTGTCGAATTGCAGAAAGAGTGAAGCTGAATAAAATTATCTCAGGGGTTTAACAATTCCAATACGGAATCCATAATCAACCAGGTGTTCACGAATTGGATAAATATCTCTGTTATTAGAAAATAACTGGTAGCGGATTTGAGGACCAGCCTGCAACTTGAATTTTTTGATGTCAAAGCTGATAAATGTTTCAAGGGCAGTATTCAGATTTAAATGAGATAATAAGTCAGGAGCCTGCACATAATTCTTATAGTCATTGGTAAGAAGGTATCCGGAGGCTTTGATGAGATATGTTGGTTGAATATTTGCAGCAAGATTCCATTGTACTTTTTTCTTTCCCAGCAGCTTTACTTCAACACCAACAGGTATTGAAACCTGGTAGGTTTCGTTAGCTACTTCTTTTGAAAAAATGCCATAGTCATTATTTAAAGTAGAAACCCGTTGAATACTTGAATAATTCAACCGAACAGTAGTTAATTGCGGAGCATTTTTAAATGCATTAACATTATAGCGGGTATAGTTAAATTGAACCCCTGTTCTGAACTTAAGATTTTTTGCTACCGGGAATAACATTGCAAACCCTGCTTCAAGACCTAATGATGGTGTGTTTGTAATAGCATTTTCAGGATCTTGTTGAGGCAGGTTTCCCAACGTAAATATATTATCAGCAGTAAGTGCTCTGTAACTGGCCGATGGTGTTACATAAATCTGCAGCTCTTTTACTTTTCGTGTTTTTGTAATAACAGGGATATTCACTTCATAATTCAATTCGGCATCGGTCTTTAATGTTGGCGATTCTGCTGGTGTTTCTATATTGTTTTCAATTGGAAGAATCGGTAATTTTTGTTCGGGTGCAATTTCACTTAACCCTGGTTTTAATGAAGAAAGCAAACCCGTATTTGAAATTTTGGTAATTGATATTTCTTCTGAAACTTTTTCATCAGCTTTTTCAATAACAGTAACGGTTGGGATTAACTCCTTCTTTTCGGGTTCCGAAATGAGCTGTACAGGGACATCCGCTTTTTCTATACTGATTGCTGATGTGTTTTCATTGTTGTTTTTAGCAGCAGTAATGATTGTTGGCGATTTGATGGCAGCAGGAATCTTTGCTCTGATAATTGCAACAGGAGGGGCTGGTTTTACAACAAAGGGCAATTCAGAACCTCCCTGAATGGAAGTAACGGCAACTTTATTGGTAACTCCCTGGTTGTTGGAAATATAAAGTGAGAACGCCGATAAAAGAACAATGGTTAAACCGGCAGATTTGAAATTTACGATGTTATGTTTCTTCTGAATACGATTCTGAATGTTTTCCCATGTTTGATTGGATGGGTACATCCGGTACTCGTCTGCTTTTTGCTTGAGCATCTTTTCAAAAGAATCGTCCTGGTACATATATCGCTCCATAATCAGTTTTGTGTTTGGTTGTACGGATCATTTAAAACCGAGGATGGGCTGCTGCCACCCATTCATCGTGTTTCTTTGGTTGGAGTATGATTTGTTTTTTAACTAAAATCTGCTCCAGCATTGCTTTAGCTCTTGTGTATTGCGACCTGCTGGTACTTTCTTCAATATCCAGCACTGTAGCAATTTCACGGTGTGAGTAACCTTCTATTGCAAAAAGGTTTAACACCGTTCGGTAACCAAGCGGTAATGTTCTGATACATTCAATTACCTGTTTGGCCTGTATGATCGAAGGCACACTTTCTTCTCTTACCTGCAGGGTATAAGCCTGCGTTGATATATCTACACTATCATTAAACTTCTTGTGTTTCTTTAAATGATTAATGCAGGTATGAACAATGATGCGCCTGATCCAGCCTTCAAAAGAGCCTTTGCTTTGAAACTGATGAATTTGTGTGAACACCCTGATAAAACCTTCCTGCAACATGTCTTCTGCATCTTCACGATTGCGTGCAAAACGATAACAAACAGAGAGCATTTTAGGACTGTACCTGCTATACAATTCTTGTTGTGCTACCGGTAGATTTTTAAGACATCCTTGTAAGATTGCTTCCTCAGTCATTCACAATTGGGTTTGCAACCCTCAATTTAGACAATTTCAATGAATAAGCCGCTGCTTTTCCTGTAAAATAAAACAGAGAAAACAGCGGCCATTTCATGGTTTATCGCTATATTAAAATCCTACCCGAACGGCCAAAATAAAGTTTCTGCCGGGTGCAGAAAAGCCCGAAGCGAAATAACGGTAATTACGATCAAGGATATTTTCCACAGCAAATTGTAAGGTTAGTTGCTTTTTGATTGTATAGGATGATCTGAAGTTCAGGGTCATCCACGAAGGCATACCATCCACAGTGGCATATTGTGCATTGTCTTCACCATCAGCATTAAACTCATCAAGATGTTTCCATCCGTTATACAAAGCATATACCTCAGCCGAAATGGCTTTTTGCTGATAGGTTAAACTTGTTTTGCCAAAAACAGGGGGGATATGATCTAACGGTTTAGTAGCAACCTTTTTACTCACAAGGCTGTATGTTCCGTTGGATTGCTTCTCATAAACTCTAGAGTTTTTGGTGTCATCAGTTTCAAACCTCCCCTCAGTTAATGTAAGTGTACTGCTGAATGTAAAATGTTTTGCAAAGCTGGCAAATAATGCAGCCGAAAAACCATATAAGAATGCTTTGTTAGCATTAATATTGGCAAGCACCTGGCTCTTTACTCCATAATACACTACTGAATCCTGGCCATTGAGTTGAAACGGAGCTTTTACCAATGCATCTCTGAACCAGGTATAAAATCCACTTATTTCAAAACGAACATCTTTTCCGAAATTCTGACTTAAACCCAGATCAATATTAAATGTTTTTTCAGGTTTGATATCCGGATTAGGAACAACCAATTGCCGGGATGCTGTACTTGATTCAAAAATTTTTGCCAGGTCATCAATATTAGGTGCCCTGAAACCCGTTGCAAAATTGATGGATATTTTTGTTCCTGCTTTCGGCAGGTAAATCAATCCTGCATTTCCAGTAACAGTGAAATTATTTTGTTTGATTTCTGTATAAGGAAGGTGAAGCAACAAAGCTGTATCAACCAATGTTGATCTCAGACTGATAGTTTGAAAACGAATGCCATCATTCAAAACAAACTTCCGGTTTTTGAATTTGAACGTATGCTGCCCAAAGATTCCAAAATTATTCATCTTGTTTTTTCCATCGGGATAACGTGTATCTAACTTTGAAACTGCTCCTGTTTTAATGTTGGTTCTTGATGCTGTTGATTTTAAATCATTCAATTGTCCATCAAGACCAACAGTCAGCTCATGATCTTTCCATATTTTACGTGTGTCAATAACAAACCCGCCAACTTTTACTTTTTCCAATCTTGCATCTAAACGATCGTAGCGTTTAAACTCCCTGGTGTAGCGGCTTTCAGCAATATCCTGAAAATTGATATTGGCTGAAATGGCATCAAAAAAACCGGTTTTCACAATGCTGAAATCATATGAAGCAAAGAATCTTGTTTGCGGACCATAATACCATTCAGCATAACGAAGAGTGTTACCGATAGTGCCACCAAAATTTCGTTTATCCTGTAAGCGATCATAACGGGGAACATTGTTGGTATTGGAATATTGAATATTTAATACATGGTTAAGTTTTTCATTTTGTTTGAACAGGATTTTTTGAAGAATATCCCATTGCTTATAACCTGAAAATTTTTGCACAGCGTTGTCTTCATTTTTTAACACTGTATCTATGCCATTTATATATGCAACAAAGGAATCTCTTCTTCCGAAGCCATTGTATTTATAAGGATAGTTATTGCCCATTTTCACATCGCCAAAATCGCTGAAGCTGTAGGATTGCAGCCAGGCAAATTTTTTCCAGCCAAGATTAATATCTGCATGTGCTGTTTTTTCTTTGTTCACCGAACTGTACCTGATAAGGGTGTTACCTGAAACAAAGATCGATTTTCCTTCAACTGCCAGTTTTGGTGTTTTTGTTCTGAAATGAACAACACCTCCCAAGGCATCGCTTCCATAAATAGTAGAAGCGGGACCATACAATACTTCCATGCTCTCCAGCATATTCTGATCAACCGTTATGGCATTTTGCAAATGGCCCGAACGGAAGATGAGATTGTTCATCCGTACTCCATCCACCACCAACAGCACACGACTTGCTTCAAACCCACGTATTACCGGGCTGCTGCCGCCCTGCTGACTTTTTTGAACAAACACATTGCCGGTGTTGATGAGCAGATCGCCGGTGTTTTGAGCATTGACCCTGCTGATAAATTTTGAACTGATGACATCAACACGTTGTGCAATATTTAATTTTTTTTCAGGAAACTTGCTGGCACTAATCACCAATTCTTCCAATTCCTTTACAGAACTATCCCGTTTTTCGTTTTGCGCCTGCGTATAGAAGAATGCAGACACAGATAAAATGATTAAAAATATCTTTCTCATTGATTTCGTTAAGCCGGTTAAATAAAAGTTCATGAAATACAATTGGTCAACCGCATAGCTGCATTCCAGTACTTCAGGAACAGTTCGATAAATAAAAACTGCTTAACTTATTTTTGGCGGCGGAGTTGTATAGCCCAAATAGGGAGAGTTGTAAACAGATTGGATAAATATATAGTGAAGGCTAACTTCAGCATAATTGGGTGCAGGGATCTTTACGGCATCTTTATTTGAAAACAAAACAGAAAACAATTTCATCATCTGTTGCAGCTGGTTGGTTTGCTGTTGATTCTTTGTATAATCTTCCAGATTTTTTTTGATCTCTTTCTCTTTTTCATCAAAGAGTCCCGTTAAAAAAGTTTCATCATTCTGTATCTCCAGCTTCTTCACATCAAACATTTCACCATCAATCACACATTCTTTTTTATTTTTTACCCATTTGATATCGGATGTTTTTATTTTGATGTGAATGAGTTCCTGTTTTTCCAATGCTTCCTGCATTTGCCATTGTACATAAGATTGTTTCAATTGCCATACAACCGGCATTAGCATTGGAACGCTGAAAGCAGCTAAAAGAAAAACAGTGGCGGTATGTTTGAACCAATTCATCATTCAGTAATCAAAATTTCTCCGGTCATTTCTTTTGGAACCGGCAATTCCATTAAATGTAAAATAGAAGGGGCAATATCACCCAATTTGCCGGGTTTTAATTTTCCATTCCATGAATGGCTGATCACAAACAACGGAACGGGGTTTAATGTATGTGCAGTGTTGGGCGTTCCATCTTCATTAATCATATAATCTGCATTGCCATGATCGGCCAAAACAAAAAGAGTATATCCATGTTCCAAGGCAGCTGTAACAATTCTTTGCATACACTTATCAACTGTTTCAACTGCTTTTACTACAGCACTGAAAACACCTGTATGCCCCACCATATCAGCATTGGCAAAATTCAGACAAATAAAATCAGCAGTTTCATTTTCAATTTCAGGAATAATGGCATCTGTTATTTCTACGGCACTCATTTCGGGCTGCAGATCATAAGTGGCCACTTTGGGAGAGGGGCGCATGATCCGTTTCTCTCCTTCAAAAGGCAGCTCCCTGCCACCACTGAAAAAGAAACTTACATGCGGATACTTTTCTGTTTCAGCAATACGGATCTGCGTTTTTCCATACTGCTGTAAAACTTCACCCAATGTTTGATTTAAATTATCAGTTTCAAAAACCACATGTACATTTTTGTAAGTTTTATCATACTCCGTCATGGTCGTATAATGCAGTTGTAATTTTTTCATTCCATGTTCGGGCAAATCCACTTGTGTAAGTACCTGTGTTATTTCCCTGCAACGATCTGTACGGAAGTTGAAACAAATCACTGCATCACCATTCTGAATTTTTGGATTTTGTACATTGGAATTGATGATTGGTTTCAGAAATTCGTCTGTTACATTATCAGCATATGAAGCTGCAACTGCTTTCAACAAATCATTTGCCTGTTCACCAATACCATTTACCAAAGCATCATAAGCCAGTTTAACACGTTCCCATCTTTTATCACGGTCCATTGCATAATAACGCCCAGTTACTGATGCAATTGTTCCCACCGTTTCGTTCAAATGATTTTGCAGATCGGTTAAAAAACCAAGTCCGCTTTTAGGATCGGTATCTCTGCCATCAGTAAAAGCATGAATCAATACATTACTCAATCCCTTTGCTTTGCACAAAGTAGTTATTGCTTTTAAATGACTGGTATGAGAATGTACGCCGCCATCACTAACCAAGCCTATTAAATGTAATGGTTTGTTATTACTGATAGCATAGTCAATACTATCATTTAAAGTTTTATTGGCTGCAAATTCGCCTTCTCTAACAGCTACATGAATTCGTTGTAATTCCTGGTACACAATTCTGCCTGCTCCCAGGTTCAAATGACCCACTTCACTGTTACCCATTTGCCCATCTGGCAGGCCAACAGCTTCTCCACAAGTGATAAGGGTTGTATTAGGGTATTTCTCATAAAGACTTGTTACAAATGGAACATGTGCATTTTGGATGGCGTCGGCAGGTTTTACCTGCCCCAGGCCCCACCCATCCATGATTACAAGAATAACTTTTCTATTTTCCATAGGCTCAAAACTACTTTATTTGGGTCAATATCACCCCGTTACATGAATAATCTGCAACTAATGAGTAGTTTTATCCGTCGTAACAAACATGTATTTGGCATGTTTTTCGTAATTAATAAGTATCTAAAAACAACAACATGAAAACAAAGCACCTTCTCAACTTTCTTATGCTGTTTTCTATGGTCGTCATGATTACTTCTTTTACACAAAAAGAAGATATTGTTTCAGCCCTTAAAACAGGAAGCGTTGATAAAATGGCGAAGTATTTTGATAATATGGTAGATGTAAGTGTGCCCGGCAAAAGCAGCACCTTCAGCAAAGGCCAAGCCGAAATGGTGCTAAAGGACTTCTTTGCACTCAACCGTGTGAGGAATTTTGAAATACAACACTCGGGCAGTAACCCTACATCCAATTTTATTATTGGCACGCTAACAACAGGCAGTGGTAATTACAGAACAACTGTTTACATGCGTACAAAAGGCGATAAACAGTTAATGCAGGGAATTGAGTTTGAACTGAAATAAAGTTTACTGAAAGAATACATGCACAACCCCGGTCATTTCGATCGGGGTTTTTTGTTTCCTGCTGGTCGTCAACAGTAAGAATGGATTCCATTAGTTTTGCAGCATGACCGCAAATTATGATGAACTTTTAACACAACTGATTTCAGATGCCTTGAAAGAAGATATTGGCGAAGGTGATCATTCAACACTCAGTTGTATTGCAGCAGATGCAAAAGGGAAAGCGGTATTGAAAATAAAAGAAGATGGAATATTAGCAGGAATGAAAGTTGCTGAAGCTATTTTTCAATTTCAACAACCCGATTGTGTGTTTGTTGCATTTAAAAAAGATGGTGATAAAATGCAGGCAGGCGAAACAGCATTTGAAGTGGAGGCAAGTGTGCATACCATCCTGCAATGCGAACGCCTGGTGCTGAACTGTATGCAACGTATGAGCGGTATTGCCACACTCACCAAAAAGTATACAGATAAACTGAAAAACTACAATACAAAAATTCTTGATACAAGAAAAACAACACCCAACTTCAGGTTACTGGAAAAAGAAGCAGTTGTAATTGGCGGAGGACATAATCATCGGCTTGCTTTATATGATATGATCATGCTCAAAGACAATCATATTGATTATTGCGGAGGCATTGAAGCGGCTATTAACAAAGCATATAATTATGTACAAACAGTAAAACCCGGTTTAAAGATTGAAGTGGAAACAAGAAGTATTGATGATGTAAAGCGTGTATTGAAAACCGGCAAGGTTGATCGCATCATGTTAGATAACTTTACAACGGAGCTGTTAGCGGAAGCTATTGTATTAATTGATCAACAGTTTGAAACGGAAGCAAGTGGTGGAATCAATCTTGATAATATAGAGTCCTATGCAAAAACAGGGGTTGATTATATCAGCGTTGGTGCGTTGATTCACCAGGCAAGAAGCCTGGACTTGAGTTTAAAAGCAAAACTCATCTGATCATTTGTAAAAACAGATCATCATGTCAAAAAAAAATAAACCCGATAGCAGGGGATTTGTTTTCAGCACTGATCCCAATTTCAGATTTGAAGGAGGGGAAAAGCAATTGCTGCAAACACTGGAGCCTTCAGAACAAAAGCTGTTGGTGAAATTAGAAACCAAACACAGGGCGGGCAAAACAGTAACACTGGTAGATGGCTTTTCGGGAACAAATGAAGACGCAGAAAAATTAGGCAAGCAACTAAAGAATGTTTGTGGTACTGGTGGTGCTGTAAAAGACAGGGAGATCATTGTACAGGGCGATCAGCGGGATAAGGTTTTGCAATACCTGATCAAAAACGGGTATTCCAAATCAAAAAAGTTGGGCTGATGGATGCAGCTGAGCAAAATATTTTATATTATTTTTACGTTCCGCATAAATAAAACCACTAACCTGCTATGTCCATTATTCTATTGGGTGCTTATACTGCAAGATTAGAATTGTTCAAATTCATGTTCTTTTTTGCATTTGGTCTTTTAATATGGAGTTGTTTTTTGTTTTACGAAAGCTCTGGTTCCAGTACACGTAAAAGCAAAAAGAAACGGGCGGTGATTCTCATGGTCTTTTCATCAGCAGCTGTTGCAACCATGTCAGTGATCTGGTTATTGAGCAAAACAAATGTTGGATGGTTTTTCGAATAAGCAGTTCACTATTCTTCAAATCCAATTTTTTTGTGGGAGTCGTCGCAAAAAGGTTTGTTGACTGAAGCTCCGCAACGGCAGAGTTTGGTTATTCCTGATTTTATTTCCTTTCTGCCATCGCTGTGTACAATAGTACATGCAGTTGTAATGATGATAGGTCCGTTAGGTTCCATTTCAAGATTCAGCATCTCAGCCGATTCAGCAATAATATCATTTTCAGCTGATTCATTATTCATGTAATAACTTAATGCACCACTTGGGCATTGGTGAACCTGTTTAATTATTTTTTCTGTTGTTGTACCTGTTGGATCAATCCATGGACGTTTGGATGGATCAAATACTTCCCGCAGTCCTTTCCAGCAAAGTGTGGAATGAATACAGATGTCGGGTTTCCAAACAATTGTCAGTTCTTCATTGTTATAATGATGTGTTGTTTTCGGCATAAAAGAGTGAGAAGTTTTAATGCAGAACAATAATACGTCCACCGTTTTGTAAATTTCGTTTAATTTTATATCAAAGCAAAAACATGGTATCCAAAATTTCTGAAGGAGTCACCATTACTGTAGAAACATTTTACCAGCCGGAGTATAGCAATCCGCTGGCAGGTGAATACATGTTTGCCTATCGCATTTCAATCGAAAACAACAATACGTTTCCTGTAAAATTATTACACAGGTATTGGAATATTTTTGACAGTAATGGATCTTATAAAGAAATAAATGGAGAAGGTGTGGTAGGGGTGCAACCCGTTATTCAGCCTGGTGATCAATATCAATATGTAAGCGGTTGTAATTTAAAAACTGAGATGGGTAGAATGGAAGGAAACTATACAATGGAAAATATTCATAACAAGAAACAATTTCAGGCTAATATTCCTGCTTTTGAAATGATTGCACCGTTTAAGGGCAATTAATCCGCCATGAATTTATATTAACAACGAATTGCCATGCTCCAATTAGCCATAAACGCTTCTCTTGGGTTTTTTAGCATATTTTTGCAAACTGCTTTTATTTCTAACGATTGTTGTAAGCGGCAGTAATTTCAATTCATTATGGCTAAAGTATCATTTAACAATAAAAGCAGCATTTTCTTCCAGGATCTTAAAGAATCAGTAGAAAATTATTTTTCGCAAACAAATAAACGGAAGACGGGCAATTTCAAGCTCTATCTTAAAACAATCGTTTTAATTCCGGCAGCTTTACTCATTTACATATTGTTATTAACTGTATCCATGCCCGTTTGGTTTGCGTTGGTTTTGTGTGCTGTGTTGGGTGTTGTGTTTGCAAGTATTGGCTTTAATGTAATGCATGATGCCAATCATGGCAGTTACAGCAGTAAGAAATGGGTCAACAACCTGTTGGGTTATACAATTAACGCATTGGGTGGAAATTCATTTATCTGGAAGTTTAAACATAACATTATTCACCACACTTATACAAATGTGGATGGTGTGGATGATGATATTGCACGGAGTCCGTTAATGCGTCAATGCCAAACGCAGATTTGGAAACCTGCACATAAATACCAGCATATTTATGTTGTGTTCCTGTATGCCATTTCTTCATTAGCATGGGCTGCCTATCTTGATTTTGATAAGTATTTCAAAAAGAAAGTGAACAGCACACCTATGCAAAAAATGAGTGCGAACGATCATCTTCTTTTTTGGGTAAGCAAATTGTTATATGCGTTTTTCTATATCGCCTTACCAATTATGGTAGTTGGTTTTGTGCCTTGGTTAGTTGGTTACCTTGTAATGGAAATAGTTCTCGGTTTTGTATTGGCTATTGTCTTTCAGCTGGCGCATGTAGTGGAAGAAACAGAATTTGAATATGCAGGACCTAATGAAACATTACTCATTGAAAACGAATGGGCCGTACACCAGGTGAAGACAACTTCAAATTTTGCTCCACGAAATAAAATTATTTCCTGGTTGGTTGGTGGCTTGAATTTCCAGGTTGAGCATCACCTTTTTCCACGTATCAGCCATGTTCATTATCCTGATTTGAGTAAAATAGTGGAACAAAAATGTAAAGAATATCAGCTTCCTTACAACTCCATTACAACCATGCGTGCAGCCGTTGCATCGCATTTCAGAATGCTGAAACAGTTAGGTCAACCTGCTGTTTCCTCATCTGGGCTTATAGCCTGATTCCTCAAAAATCTTTTTATTAGATGTAAGCATCATACGATCCGGTTTTACACCCGGATTTTTTTTGATATAGGCTTTTACAATTTCCCAACCAAGGTAAGCACCAATATTACCCGGACTTTCTTCAGTCATGCCTTGCGTTGATGGCCCATCGGTTGTAAAATTTTGTGTAAGGGCAGGGTCTATTGCAAACAATAAATTCTGCTGAATAAAAAAATTATAAATACTGCGTTCATTTTCTTTACACCAGTTAAGTTGTTTGTTGGTATAGCCAATGAGCAGAGTATCATTCGTTGCAGGAAGGAATTGTTGTAACAGGTATAATCGTTTTCCTTTTTCAATAAAGCGTTCAATTAATGGATATCGGTTACTGCTGTCGGGGTACAGATCATCAATCACCAGTTTAAATACATCAGCAGCAATAAACTCTTTTGCAAATCTGCGGCTGCGGTATTGTGGTGCTATACTGCTGATATAACCTGCATCATTATAAATTGAAAAATCTTTCCCGAGATAAAACTGTAAACCAATTGCCAGGAAATTTTCACCCATATAATTCGGGCTGGGTTCATTATTACTCATAGGCGCCAATGCATCCATAGGCCCAACTGTTGTTATAATTGTTGGTATTGGATAAGATGGGTAATAATATTTTACATAACGAAAGCCATTTGCCAACTCTTCCTTTGTGGCATTAAAATTTTTGAACAGCTCCTGCGATTTTTCATATACCGGTTTGTTTAAATGAAGGAAACGTTTACTTCCTTCAAACAGCAATTGATTACTGTCAACAAACGGGCCGAGACCCAGCACATGATTTACAAACAACGGTAAAAAAACAGGGTATTTGTTTTGCAATGCGGTTAACCCGGCTTTTGTTTTGTTGCTGTCAATGGCGAAGAAATCCTGCTCAAAGCGCTGTACATTCAAGCCTATTTTAATGCCCGACACATCAGGTGCCGTACGATCATTATTGCAGGAGATCAATATAACAGTGAAGAAAACAGGGATCAAATTTTTCATGCTGTTCAGTAACGGAAGATTCATTTGTTTGTTGTGAGGTTCTGTGGCTGAAATTCGTGAAATTTGCAGTATGAAGATATTTCTTGCCCAACAAAATTATCATATTGGAAATTTTGAAAGCAATACCCAAAAAATAATTGAGGCTATTGAAGCTGCAAAAGCCGAGGGCGGCGAGTTGATCCTGTTCAGCGAATTGAGTGTGTGTGGCTATCCTCCCAGGGATTTTTTAGAGTTTAACGACTTTCTCAACAAATGCAATGAAGCCATTGAAAAGATAAGATTACATGCTGATTCAATTGGAGTTATTATTGGCGCACCCGATAAGAATAGACGTATTGAAGGAAAGGATCTGCACAATGCTGCTTACTTCCTGTATGAAAAAGAAGTGAAAGCGGTGGTTCACAAAACATGTTTGCCCAACTACGACATTTTTGACGAGTATCGTTATTTTGAACCTGCCTATGATTGGAGCATTGTAAATTTTAAAGGAAAGAAATTGGCCATCACTATTTGCGAAGATATCTGGAACCTGGGCAATAATCCATTGTATCGGAACTGCCCCATGGATGAACTGATGATTTACCAGCCGGATATTATGCTCAATATCTCAGCTTCGCCTTTTGATTATACACATGTGGAAGACAGAAAGGCAATTGTAAAATTGAATGTGATGAAGTATAAACTGCCGATGATTTATTGTAATTGTGTAGGCAGTCAAACAGAAATTGTTTTTGATGGCGGTTCACTGGTGTTTGATAAAAATGCCAATATGATCAAACAGCTTTCTTTGTTTGATGAGGAATTGGTAGCGGTAGAGTTGAAAGAAGATGGAACCTTTGTTGAATCAATTACTGCATCAGCAGGTACTCTGCCCAATGAAGAATTAAGCCCGGCACATTTAGATGAAACTTTATGCATTGCTGAAATACATGATGCTATTGTACTTGGTATCAAAGATTATTTTTCAAAGATGGGTTTCAACAAGGCTATTCTGGGCAGCAGTGGGGGAATTGACAGTGCAGTTACTCTGGCATTGGCATGCGCTGCTTTAGGCAAAGAAAATGTGAGAGCAATATTGTTACCTTCTCAATATTCAACCGATCATAGTGTAAGTGATGCGGAGAAGCTGAGTAAGAATCTTGGTAATCCTTATGATATCGTTCCCATCAAAAACATTTATGATGCATTTTTAACGGAGCTCAAACCAATTTTCAAAGACCTTCCTTTCTCTGTTGCTGAAGAAAATATTCAAAGTCGCACAAGAGGTAATTTATTAATGGCCATTGCCAATAAGTTTGGTTACATCTTGCTCAACACTTCAAACAAGAGCGAGCTGGCAACTGGTTACGGAACTTTATATGGCGATATGGCCGGGGGTATTGGGGTGCTGGGCGATTGTTACAAACTGCAGGTGTATGAATTAGCGAAGTACATCAACAGGAATGCTGACACCATTCCAAATAACATCATCAGCAAAGCACCAAGCGCTGAGTTAAGACCTGGGCAAAAAGATTCAGATTCATTACCCGACTATTCAATACTTGATAAAATACTGTATCAATACATTGAACGGAGGCAAGGTCCAAACGAGATAAAAGCATTGGGTTATGATGCTGCTTTGGTTGACAGGGTATTAAAACTGGTGAATATAAATGAATACAAACGCAACCA
>JANMOR010000781.1:0-15716 GCA_031369435.1 Chitinophagaceae bacterium | reverse complement strand
GTTCAACACTCAAGGGAATTGGCCCTGCTTACATGGATAAAACCGGCCGCAATGCATTGCGGGTAGGCGATTTGCTTGATCCTGAATTTAATGTGCTCTACCAAAAGCTTCGCTCTAAACATCAACAACTGCTCGATAACTACAACTTTAAAGAAGATATCAGCGAATGGGAAAAAGAATTTTTTGAAAGCATTGAATTTTTGAAACAACTCAATATTGTAAACGGCGAATATTTTATCAATGCAAAAATTGCAGAGGGTAAAAAAGTATTAGCTGAAGGTGCCCAGGGCAGTATGCTGGATGTTGATTTTGGAACCTTCCCGTTTGTAACATCTTCCAATACCATTTCTGCCGGTGTTAGTACTGGATTGGGAATTGCACCGAATAAAATTGGCGAGATTATTGGAATCACAAAAGCGTATTGTACAAGGGTTGGCAGTGGTCCTTTTCCAACCGAGTTATTTGATGCAACAGGCGATGAGTTACGCAGAATAGGAAGCGAATTTGGCGCTACAACAGGCAGACCACGCCGTTGCGGATGGATTGACCTGGTAGCTTTGAATTTTGCCTGTATGATCAATGGTGTTACAAAAATTGTGATGACAAAGGCCGATGTGTTAGACAGTTTTACTGATCTTGAAGTGTGTACTTCGTATAAGGTAGATGGAAAGGAAACAAAGGAAATACCTTTTCAAATAAGTAAAGCGAAAATAGAACCGGTGTATCAAGCTTTTAAGGGTTGGAGTAAACCCATTACAGAGTGTAAAACCTGGAATGATTTTCCGGAACAAATGAATTTGTATCTTAGTTTTATTAATGAATACCTGGGAGTTGAGGTTAAGTATGTGTCCAATGGCCCGGGGAGAGATCAGATCATTATATCATAAAACAAAAATGATTTTAAAATAAGTATAAAAAAGTTTGGCTAATTCAAAATCCCTTTGAAATTTTACAGCATAATCGTTGTTAAACATGGCAAAATCAATTAAGAAAACCGACGACAAATTATCATCACTGCATGATGATGGAAAAAAGGCTGACAGCAAGCCTAAAAAAGCACAAGAAGAATCAGATGAGGATGATGATGATTTTGATGTAGATGATGAACCCGTTGTTAAAAAAGGGGGTAAAGCTGTTGCATCCAAATCAAAAGGTAAAGATGATGAAGATGATGATGATGCAGGACCTGATGTAGAAGATGATGATTGGAACAAAGGCGACGAAGAAGATGATTATGATCCTGACTTTGAAGAATTTGATTTACCTAAATCAAAAGGGAAAAGCGTTACCGGTGGCAAAAAGAAACCAGCCGAAGAAGAAGAAGATTTTAAAATAGATGATGATTTTAAAGAGTTTGATATGATGGGGGGCGGTGGCGCTGATGATTTTGATGATGACGATGATGATTTTTAACTAACTCAGTGAAAAGAAGCTTTCAATCTTTTTCCATAACAGATCTGTCTGAAACTAAAAGTCAAATGTTGAACTGGTGTAACCGGTTCAACATTTGTTCTTTTCTGGATAATCATCATTACCAATTGCCCGGTCATAATTATGAATGTCTTGTTGGTTGTGGTGCTCTATCATCGGTTGCAGCCAATACAGGAAATGCTTTGGAAGATTTACAATTGTTTCTTGATGAACATAACGATTGGTGTTTCGGCCATTTGGGATATGATCTCAAAAATGAAACAGAAGGCTTGCAATCTGTACACAAAGACAGGATCGGGTTTGCTGATTTGTTTTTTTTTATTCCGCAATATGTTTTTCAACTAAGTGATAAGGAAATCAGTATCGGTTCATTGAAAGAGGATCATGCAGAAGTGTTTCAGCAAATCAATCATCAAATTGTTGCATCTTCTTTATACAAAACGCAGGCACAGATAAAAGAACGTATTTCAAAAGAAGAATATATTAAAACAATTAAAACCATTCAACAGAATATTCTTCGGGGCGATTGTTATGAGTTGAATTACTGCATGGAATTTTTTGCTGAAGGAGTTGAATTAGATCCTGTTCAAACTTATAAATCACTCACAACAATTTCACCGAATCCCTTTGCTTCTTTTTATAAAGTTGACAATAGTTATTTGCTATGTGCAAGTCCTGAACGGTTTTTACGGAAACAGGGAAATCAATTATTATCACAACCCATTAAAGGGACATTGAAACGGGACCAATTAGATACAGCCGAAGATGAAGTATTGAAGAATCAATTATACAAAAGTGAAAAAGACCGGAGCGAAAATGTAATGGTGGTTGATCTTGTTCGTAATGATCTCAGCCGTGTGTGCAAAGAAGGAACGGTGAAAGTAGATGAACTGTTCGGCATTTATTCTTTCCCCCAGGTGCATCAAATGATTTCATCCATAAGTGGAGAGGTAAAGGAAGAAATGAAATTTACTGATTTGATCCGTGCAACATTTCCTATGGGGAGCATGACAGGTGCTCCTAAACGAAGGGTATTACAACTCATCAATCAATACGAACAAACCAAACGGGGACTTTTTTCTGGTGCTGTTGGTTATATATCTCCCAATGGCAATTTTGATTTTAATGTAGTGATCAGAAGCATTTTTTACAATGCATCTACCAATTATCTTTCTTATTTGGTGGGAAGTGGAATAACTTTTTACAGTAATGCAGAAAAAGAATATGATGAGTGTTTGTTGAAAGCAAGTGCAATTAAAAATGTATTGGATTAAGTTTTTTTCTTCACCGGTTTTTTCTTGATCTCAGGTAAATCAGAAACTTTAGGATACACTTCCTTCATTCCTTCATCGCCATAAAAACGCATGAGCAGCTGTACACTTTCGCTCAATATATTATAACGAGTCGCATTAAAGATTTGCATTTTTTCTTTTGGTAACCGAAGATCAAACGTACTATTGCCTGCAAGCACTGCATCAAAATTTGGATTCAGTTGATTGAAGTACATGAGGTCCATCATTAAATTCTTAGACATCACCACCGAACTGAATTTTCCTGCAATTGCCTGCACATTAATATTCGGATCTGTTTTTTCAGGAGCAAATTCATTCAACTTTCCCTGCTGTCCATTATTCACCATTGTAGTGATACCACCTTTGCCTTCCATGATATAATGAGTGGCAATAAATTTTTTTACATGAGTACGGCTTTCAGCAGGAAGATAGTATTGCAGTTTCCAAAAATCACGACTGCCGCTTTTTTTAATGGCGCTGTAAACACGGCCTGGGCCGCCGTTGTAAGCTGCAATTACAAGCAACCAATCATTGAGATCATCATACAAACTGGTGAGATATTTTGCAGCAGCATGTGTGCTGCGAAAATAATCGGTGCGTTCATCGGCCCATCCATTCACCAGCAAACCATATTCTTTAGCAGTGTAGGGCATAAATTGCCAGGGACCTCTTGCACCAACCCAACTTGTAGCATTATTACTTAAACCAGATTCAATTACCGCAAGATATTTCAACTCATGTGGCAATCCATATTGCATGAGTACATTATCAATTAACGTAAAATAAGGGATACCCCAGCTTTTCATTTTTTCAAGACTCTTGCCATGACCCTCCAGGTAATCCTGAATAAAGCCCCATGCCTGTGGGTGAATTTGTACATCATAAGGAAGTGCATTGCTGAACCCCCTGTTTACAAACAACGTTTTAAATCCATACTTCTCCGCATTGCCCTGGGTATTGATTGTTGAATCAGGAACAGTTCCATTACCGGAAGAATCCTTTTGTGCAAACGACAAAAGAAAACATACATTGAATAATATGAACAGGAAGAATTTCTGCATCAACAATTAATTTATACTGGCCGGTAGCTTTTCATCCATTGATTGCTAAGGCGCAGCAAAGATACCTCATCAAAATGCTTTGTCATCATTTGAAGTCCGAACGGTAATCCATTACTATGCTGAAAGAGGGGGATAGAGATAGCGGGAATACCAACAAGGTTGGCGTAAACAGTGTAAATATCAGCCAGGTACATTTCAACCGGGTTATTATTTTTTTCGCCGATCTTAAATGCAGTTGAAGGCGATACCGGCATCAGCAATACATCTACTTCGTTGAATACCAGTTTTGTTTCAGTGTAGAGTTTACTCCTTACCTGTTGTGCCTTTGTAAAATAAGCATCATAATAACCGGTACTTAATACAAAAGTGCCGAGCATGATCCGGCGTTGAACTTCCTTGCCAAATCCATCAGATCGGTTAGCTGAGTAAAATTCTGTTAATTCTTCTTTGACAGGAGTTGATTGAGTTCCATAGCGAACACCATCATAGCGGGAAAGATTGCTGCTTGCTTCTGCAGTGGTTAACACATAATAAGCTGGAACAATATAATCGATCAATTCAAAGTCAAGTTCTTTAACCTGGCACCCGTCTTTTTTTAATTGAGCAATGAAGTTGAGATGTGCTGTCCTGATTTCTTCATCCAATCCTTCGTGCTGCAATATTTGTTTGAAATAACCGAGAACAGGTTTTGTGGTTTCAGCCTGATTCATTGCAGTAACATAATCAGGAACAGGAAGAGATGAAACAGTACTGTCAAAATCATCGGCGCCTGCTATCACAGAAAGAACCAATGCGATATCTTCAACGTTATTGGCCAGCACACCTATCTGGTCGAAACTGGAGCCATAAGCGATTAAACCATGACGACTGATTCTCCCATAGCTTGGTTTCATGCCAACTACTCCGCAAAAATCTGCAGGTTGCCTCACTGATCCGCCAGTATCGCTTCCTAAACTTACCATGCAAAGATTTGCCTGCACCGCAACAGCAGAACCACCGGAAGAACCGCCGGGTACACGGGTTTCATCTAATTTGTTTTTTACCGGGCCGTAAGATGAATTTTCATTACTGCTGCCCATTGCAAATTCATCACAGTTAGCAGTGCCAATGATGATCGCATCTTCAGTCAGCAATCTTTCAACTGCAGTTGAATTATAAATTGAATGAAAACCTTTCAGTATGTTAGAAGCTGCAGAAACAGGATGTTGCTGATAAGCAATGACATCTTTGATGGTCATTACAACACCATGTAATTTGCCTGGTTTTTTTCCGGCCTTACGACGTGTATCTAACTCATCAGCTCTTTGTAATGCTTCCATATCAAAGCTGTGGACAAGCGCATTGAGATGTTGCTGCTGTTTGATTTGCGACAGATAAAACGCCACTGCGTCCTTGCAGGATGTTTTATTGTTGAGCAAACTATTATGATAATCCTTTATGGTTGCAAACGGATACAAATAGCTTTACAGCTTCAGTGGATGAAGGAGAAATGTTGAATAAAAAAATTAAGGTTTAACCTGGTTGGTATCGTTGGTGGTGCTGTCTTCAATTTCCTTGCGGACATTGCTTTTAGCATCATTAAATTCACGAATACCTTTACCAAGTCCACGCATCAGTTCAGGGATCTTACGACCACCAAAGAGGATAAGAATTGCAATGACGATCAGAATAATTTCCTGTGTGCCAAGTACGCCTAAAAGTATGGGTTGAAAATTCATAATCTGAAATTTATTGGATAACGAAGTTACAGTTATTTATCAACTGCTTACAGAAAGATTTGCATAAAAAAACCCTCTTTAACAGAAGGTTTCAAATGATTTTATATTTCAAGATTTTAGCGGATGTAATTTTTTCCGCATTTACCAGCTTTGCCATGAGCGGCTTGGTAAGGTGAAATCCCACGGTTGCAGGACATCAATAAGAATGTAACAACTGCAAGTGCGAATAGTACTTTTTTCATACCGAAACGAATAATTTAGTTAATAAATAGAGTAAAGATTGTTTCGATAGGTATGGATTATACTGTTTTGTGAACCGTAAATATACAAACGAAAATTCACGTATAAAAGTATAAAGGGGAAAGATTTTACTTTCCCCTTATATAATTATCTTATTTCATACGCTTTTCTTTGATACGGGCACTCTTACCGCTTCTTTCACGGAGATAGAAGAGTTTAGCACGGCTTACTTTACCAACTTTGTTCAGCTCAACTGAATCAACATTTGGTGAGCTGTACGGGAAAGTACGTTCAACTCCAATACCATCGGAGATCTTACGTACTGTAAATGTAGCAGTTGCGCCTACACCCTGACGTTTGATCACATCGCCACGAAAGCTCTGGATACGTTCTTTACCACCTTCAACGATCTTGTAGTTAACGGTAATATTATCACCTGCTTTAAATTTAGGATACTCTTTTTTAGCAGTTAATTGTTCATGTATAAATGCAACAGCAGCGTTCATAACTATTAATTTTTAGGACGGCAAAGGTAGGGGGTTTTTGCAGGAATTGGTAATTTGTTTGTAAGGATTTTGGGAAAAAATTTAGCATCCCGAATCCCAATTCCCAATTCCTTTCATATTACCTGGCCACGTTTACAGCTCTTTTTTCCCTGATTACAGTTACCTTGATCTGGCCGGGATAAACCATTTCAGTTTGTATTTTCTGTGCCATTTCAAAGCTCAGCATATCCGATTCGGCATCGGTTACTTTTTCTGCTTCAACAATTACTCTTAACTCACGGCCAGCCTGGATTGCATAAGCTTTTTCAACACCGGGATAACCCATGGCCAATGTTTCCAGGTCTTTGATCCGTTGGAGATATTGCTGCATTATTTCACGACGGGCACCTGGCCTTGCACCACTGATGGCATCACAAGCCTGTACTATAGGAGAAATGACATACTGCATTTCCATTTCATCATGGTGTGCGCCGATTGCATTTACCACAGCCGGGTTCTCACCATATTTTTCAGCAAGCTTTGCACCTAATAATGCATGACTTAATTCTGTTTCTTCATCAGGCACTTTTCCAATATCATGTAATAAGCCGGCACGTTTGGCCAGTTTTGGATTTAAACCGAGTTCTGCAGCCATGATCGAACAGAGATTGGCTGTTTCACGGCTGTGCATCAAAAGATTTTGGCCATAAGATGAACGGAACCTCATACGGCCCACCATCCTGATCAATTCTTTATGTAAACCATGAATACCAAGCTCAATAACTGTACGTTCGCCGATTTCCATAACCTGCTCTTCCAGCTGACGTTTTGTTTTCTCCACTACTTCTTCAATACGTGCAGGGTGAATACGACCATCTGCCACCAAACGCTGTAAACTTAAACGGGCAACCTCACGACGGAGCGGATCAAAAGATGAAAGTAAAATTGCCTCTGGAGTATCATCAACAATCAAATCAACACCTGTTGCAGCTTCAATGGCACGGATGTTACGACCCTCTCTGCCAATGATCTGACCTTTGATTTCATCACTTTCAAGGTTAAATACAGTAACCGTATTTTCAATGGTTTGTTCTGCTGCGGTACGTTGTATTGATTGAATAACAATTTTACGGGCTTCTTTATTGGCCTTTAGTTTAGCATCTTCAATGATCTCCTGTTGGATGGTCAAAGCTCTTGAATGTGCTTCCTGCTTGAGACTTTCTATTAATTGATTCTTTGCTTCTTCAGCACTGAGCCCTGCAATTTTTTCCAGGCGACGGATATGTTCTTCCTGGTGTTTCTCCAGTTCAGTACGCTTGAGATTCACCACTTCAATCTGGCGGTTGAGGTTTTCTTTAATGGCCTCATTTTCTTTGATTTGTTTATCAAGACCGCCTTCTTTCTGGTTGATGGCCTGCTCTTTTTGGCGGGCACGGTTCTCTGTTTCGCTGATCTTGCGGTTACGTTCATTTATTTCCCTGTCGTACTCTGATTTCAGTTGAACAAACTTTTCTTTGGCTTCCAACTCTTTTTCCTTGCGGATGTTTTCTGCTCTCAATTGAGCTTCTTTAATTAATGATTGTGCCTGTAAGTCTGCTTCTTCAACCTGTTTTTTTGTGTTTTTGGCGAAGGCAAATCGTCCTGCAATAACTCCAATTATGAGTGTTACAGCTCCGATTATAATGTATAAAATTGTAGGTTCCATTGTTTTTAACTGGTTTGTTTATTTCTGTCAGCAAATCGTTCCTCTCTATGGTATTATTTTCGGGCATAGTGGGAATATGGTGGGCGAAATTACTAAAAATAAGCCAGTAACAATGATTGTAAAGGGAGAATAACAAAGCGTTTGAAACATTAGTTTGCCTGTAACAATAAGCAGGTTAGTTTTGCCGGCTAAACTGAACTTCATGAAGCAAGTGGCATCTGTGCTGATTTTATTTTTCCTGTTCAATACAAGTACAGCTCAAAAACTAAAACCCTGGAAAGTGAAATTGGAAACCGGTCAACAACTGAAGATTATTAATATTTCTTCCAGCAATATCAGCCAGCAAATGATGGGGCAGGAGCTACAGTTCAAAATCAATAATGATATTACTGATTCTATCTATGTAAAAAGTGAATCATCCGGGAGCTTCAATATATCCAAAACCACAATCCATTTGAAAATGGATCTGGATGCGATGGGTCAGCAAAAAAATGTTGACTCAGATAAGAAAGAAGATATGGAAGGTGAGTTGGGCGACAAGATGAAAGAAAAGATTGGCGTTGCTGTTGATGCAACTGTTTCTGAGAAAGGGGTGATTAAAATAACCTCAGTTGTTAAAGAGACCGATACAGATGCAATGGGCGGTTTGATGTCTTTAAATAATGACTCAGCTTCAATAGCCGGATATTTTCTGGCTCCTCCTGCAAAGGATTTAAGACCCGGAGATACATGGATCGATTCAGTTGTAATTACCGGTAACAGGATGCAAACGATTTATACTTATGTCAAATCAGAGAAAGGAATTGCCTATTTCAGTTTTGAATTAAAAACCACTACAGAAGGTACAACAACCACAAACGGCATGGAAGTAAAGTCAAAAATTAACAGCGATGGAAAAGGAACCCTGCAAGTAGAAGTAAAATCAGGATTGGTGCTGGAACGTACAACTGAAATGAAGCTAAGCGGTACCAGTGAAATAATGGGAATGGAAATACCAATGAGCGGGGAAACCAAAACAAAGGTTACGATTGTCAAACTTTAGGGCTGTACCAGTAATTGATCAATCAGTTTTTCTAATTTCATTAATCCTTCACTGGTTTGCTCTTCCTCTTTACCATCCGAAACCTTATTGTTTCCTCCACTGGTTTCAGTTGCATACCAAACCAATACCATGGCAATATAATCCTGCATATCCTTACCTGAGAAGTTTGTTTTGAACTCAATAATTTTTTCATTGATCGTTTTCACTGTTTTGCGAACCTGTTCTTCATCAACAGGAGTTACTTTAATACGGTAACTGCGATCGCCGATTACAATGTTTACAGGGATTAAATTATCCATATTTAAAAATAATTTTTTTGTTGGTTATATTGGCACTGCTTTTGCGCAAATCAAACAACATTAACTTGCTCCACTTCGGGAATGCCTTTTAAAGTTACCTCTAAACCAACAAAATTATGTTCGCTAAAGTTAAGCAGCATGTATTTATTGATAAGCTTACGCTGGAGCTTTTTTCATCACACAAGAACGGATTTAAAGCTATACTGAAAGATGAAGGTGGATTTGAATACCGCAGAATGGAAGCTGAAGGGAATCACCAGCGTTTATTAACCTGGGGTGGTTTGAATGATTTACCCTATGGGGTTTACATACTTGAATTGCAACAGGGAGATAACGAAATGCAGATGAAAATCATCAAACGGGTTTAAGCCTTATTGCGTTAACAGCGCAATACAACGGTCAATTTCTTTGATGAAATGATTCAGCTTTTTCTCCAATTCTTTCTTTTCCTTATCATCTAACTGATGTTGTGATGCCTTGAGCATGGCATTTTCCAGTTCCATTACTTCAAATTCCTGTTTCTTTTCGGATTGTACATCTTTTAAACCGTTCAGTTGCTGCTTCAGTTTTTGATTTTCCTTTTCCAGCTGCTGATGTTTTTTTACCAGCAATTGCATCTTCTGCTGCAAGGTTTGAATATGTTGATCAATTAAAGTCACAAGAATCGGGAATGGTTACTTAAAAATATTACTTTCTTATTTCTGCTGCTATTTGTTTTTCCAGTGCCTGGATCAACGTGCCCATCATCTGTTCTGTTTCAACATCAGTCAATGTTTTTTCATCGTCCTGAAACAGGAGATTTAAAGCCATTGATTTTTTATCAGCACCTATTTTTTCACTTTCAAACACATCAAACAAAGAAACTGATTTCAACCGGTTCACTTTTGCCTTGATGATTGTTTGCTCCACTTCTGCATAACTGGTTGCTTTATGAATGATAATAGCAAGGTCCCTTTCAACTGCAGGGAAACGTGGAATTTCTTTGTATTCCAATTTTGCTTTTGAAGCAAGCTGTGTTAAAATGGTCCAGTTAATATCTGCAAAATAAACAGGTTGCTTTATATCGAATTGTTTTAACTGCATTGAATCAACAATGCCAATTTCAGCAACGGCCTGTTTTTTTATTTTATATCGGATTATACCACTGAAACCTTTTTGAGCATCCGCTAATTCAGTTTCTGCAGTTAAACCTGCCTGTTGCAAAATACCATTCACAACTGCTTTCAGAAAATAGATATCAGTAGCAGAGGTCTTTTGTTTCCATGAAGCTTCATTGTTACCCGAAGTATAAATTGCAAGGTGATCTGTTTCAAAATATTTTCCAACTGCTGAGGTGGTATATGTTTTGCCGAATTCAAACAAACGAAGTGTATTGTTTCTCCGATTCAGGTTAAACGATATACATTGTAAACCTGTTTCCAGCATAGAAGGACGCATCACATTCAAATCAGCACTCAGGTTGTTGAGCATTTTTACTGTAGTCGATAATACTTCTTCACTGTACCATGCGCTGTTCGCAATTGAATTGGTGAATATTTCATGAAACCCTTGCCCCGCAAGACTGTTGCTGATCTTTTCTTTATAAGCAAAACCAGTATAATCAACTTCTGTTGATGGTGAAATGGTAATGCTGGTTGGTATCTCCACGTTATCCAATCCATCAATCCGCATAATCTCTTCTGCAAGATCGGCTGGTAATTCAATATCAGGTTTACTTAATGGAGCAGCTACCCATAATTCATCAATCGAATCTTTAATGATCTCAAAATTCAACGACTCAAAAATTTTCTTTACTGTATCAGGATGATAATTTTTACCACTGATCTTTTTGAGGTAATGATATTTAATAGCGATCTGTGTTTTTTGTTTTGGATTTGGATACATATCCACCACTTCACTTGCAATTTCTCCCCCGGCTAATTCTTTTATGAGCAATGCGGCTCGTTTTAATACATGAACTGTATTACTGATATCAACACCTTTTTCAAATCGTGTTGCAGCATCAGTACGGAGGTTATGACGAAATGATGTTTTTCGTGTTGAAACAGGATTGAACCAGGCGCTTTCTAAAAAAGTATTTGTCGTTGTTTCTTTTACCCCGCTTTTCTGTCCGCCAAATACACCTGCTATACACATAGCTTCTTCTTTGTTGCAAATCATGAGGTCATCAGCACTTAACTTTCTTTCTTTTTCATCCAATGTAATAAAAGCAGTTCCTTCCGGTAAATTTTTAACAATCACTTCTGCGCCAGTGATCGCATCTGCATCAAAGGCATGTAACGGCTGACCGGTTTCATGTAAAATGTAGTTGGTAATATCTACAATATTATTGATAGGCCGCAGTCCGATCGCTTTCAAACGTTGCTTCAACCAATCAGGACTTTCTTTTACAGTAATATTTTTAATGGTTACACCTGCATAACGTTGACAAGCTTCAGCATTTTCAATTTTCACTGCAATGGACAATGATTTATTATCGGGTTTAAACGTATTACTGAAAGGTGTTTTGAGTACATAGTTTTTCTTATCATGAAAATTCAGGTAAGCTATTACATCTCTTGCTACACCTATATGGCTCATGGCATCCATATGATTGGGTGTGAGACCAATTTCAATGATCCAGTCAGTATATAATTGAAAATAATCTGCAGCATGAGTACCAACCTTTGCATCTTCTTTTAAAATGAGAATACCTTCATGACTGCTGCCCATTCCTATTTCATCTTCAGCACAAATCATTCCATGACTTTCCACCCCACGGATCTTTGCTTTCTTCATGGTTAATGGTTCGCCCGTAACAGGATAGATTGTTGTGCCAATAGTTGCCACAATTACTTTCTGCCCAACCGCCACATTTGGTGCACCACAAACAATCTGTAATGGTTCCCCGGTTCCAACATTCACAGTTGTTAACGATAATTTATCCGCATCAGGATGTTTTTCGCAAGTCAATACTTCACCAATCAGCAAACCCTTCAACGCACCTTTAATTTCTTCATACGCTTCCATGCTTTCTACTTCCAGGCCAATAGAGGTAAGGATGCGGCTTAAACGTTCGGGCTCAACCTGTACCGGGAGATATTCATGCAGCCATTTATAACTGATCGTCATGCTTGTTCAATTCTTTTATTCATAAAGTTGCAAAGATAATTCTTTGAAGCCTTGATGCACAAAGGACTTTTTGCTGATTGAAGATGATAAAATGTACAGAATAAAGCTTACAAACTGATAACTGTTATGATTAGCCGAAACCAAAGAATATTCCTGCTTTTTTTACGATTTTATGTTGATGAAAGCCTTGCTGAAATGGGTTCTTCCTGTTACAGGAAATTGTAAAAACCATGCAAACCTCATATTGTAATCCGTATGAGGTGACCAAAAAACAGAACAAAAATCTTTACGCACAGGTGGTGTGGAAATACTGACTTATACGTCGTAAAATTTTATTAAATTGAAGATAAGTGCAGGAATTCATGTGAATAGCTGGTCAAAAGTGGTGGATAACCCTGAATGTAATGTGCATTGAGGATGTATAAATATAGAAGGATAAATGATTTTTTTGATAGCTCATTTGCCGTTACATTCGTTCCCCTTCCATCGGTAACAATTGCTTAACATCCACATTTTTGTTTTTGTAATGTGTTACAGTAGGATCGATTGACCACAACCAAAACCTGCATTACAAACTATGGATTTAACCAATCTTAATAAAGACCGTAAGGCGAAAAGGAAATCTTCTCTTGACCTATCCACCATGATGTATGGAAAGGTGCCTCCTCAAGCAAAAGAATTAGAAGAAGCTGTACTCGGCGCCGTTATGCTTGAAAAAAGTGCATTCGATACCGTTAGTGAAATCTTGAGACCTGAATGTTTTTATGTGGATGCTCATCAGCGCATCTTCCGGGCCATGCAGGGGCTTACTACTAAAAGCTCACCTATTGATCTGCTCACGGTAGTGGAAGAATTGAAATTAAAAGAAGAACTGGAAATGGTGGGTGGGGCTTATTTTGTTACACGGCTTACCAATACGGTTGTTTCAACAGCGAATATAGAAGCGCATGCCCGTATCATCCTTCAAAAATTTTTACAAAGAGAGCTGATCCGCATCAGTGGTGAAACCATTGGTGATGCGTATGAAGAAAGTACAGATGTATTTGATTTGCTCGATGATGCTGAAACAAAATTATTTGAGATCACTAATAATTACCTGCGCAAGAATTTTGATTCATTTGATAATGTGCTCATCAAAACCATTCAGCGTATTGAAGACATGCGCAATAAAGATGAGGATGTAACAGGTGTTCCAACAGGCTTTGCTTCCATGGATCGTATTACTTACGGATGGCAACCTACCGACCTGGTCATTCTTGCAGCCCGTCCATCGGTTGGTAAAACAGCCTTTGCATTGAATCTTGCACGGAATGCAGCATTGCATCCCACCAAACCAACACCGGTTGCTTTTTTCTCGCTTGAAATGAGTGCATCACAATTGGTGCAACGTATTCTTTCTGCTGAAAGTGAAATTCACCTCGAAAAAATTTCACGTGGTAAACTCGAAGATCATGAAGTGCAGCAATTGTATAAAAAAGGAATTGATCGTTTGTCAAAAGCGCCGATCTATATTGATGATAGTGCTGCCTTGAATATTTTTGAATTGAGAGCCAAAGCCCGTCGTCTTGTAAATAAACATCATGTTGGATTGATCATCATCGACTACCTGCAATTGATGAGCGGTGTAAGCGGTAATAAAAATTCAAACCGTGAACAGGAGATCAGTAATATTTCAAGAAACCTGAAAGGACTTGCAAAAGAATTAGGAATTCCTATTCTTGCTTTATCACAATTAAGTCGTGAAGTGGAAAAACGTAAAGAAGGAAATAAAATTCCGCAGTTGAGTGATCTCCGTGAATCCGGAGCCATTGAACAGGATGCTGATATGGTGATGTTCCTTTACCGGCCTGAATATTATGATATCACTTCCAATGAATTTGGTGAAAGCAACCGTGGTGAAACGCATGTACGTATTGCCAAACACAGAAACGGACAGTTAGACACCGTTAAACTCCGTGCATTACTGCATATCCAGAAATTTGTAGAAGATGATTCAAATGATATGGGCGCAGGCGCATTACCCGGTGGAGGAAACTGGAAGCCAGTTCCGGTTGAAGAGGGTCCAAAAGTATTTGTGCAGAAAGGAAGTAAAATGAATGATATGAATTTTGATGAGGAAACGCCGTTCTAATTCATAATTATATAATTGATCATGGAGAATGAATTTAAATTTGTTCTCCATTTGTTTTTATGGCACTACCATTTTTTTATATTGATTCATACGATAGCTCATCAGCAAGTATAACCTTGAATGAGGTTACCTCAAAGCATGTAGTGCAGGTATTGCGTATGCAGGCAGGAGAACAGATCAACCTCACAGATGGGAAAGGCAATATGCTTACTGCTGAAATAAAAACTGCACATAAAAAGAATTGTGTTGTGCATATTAAAGCAACAAGCTTTCAACCACAAGCCGTAAGAAAAGTTTTCATTGCTATTTCATTGATAAAAAATACCAGTCGCTTTGAATGGTTCCTTGAAAAAGCTACAGAGATCGGCGTTGCTGAAATTATTCCATTGATTTGTGAGCGAACAGAGCGGCAGCATTTCCGTTACGACCGTATGAAAGGAATTGTTGTAAGTGCAATGCTGCAGAGCCAACAAACATGGTTGCCGGTTTTACAGGAACCTGTTTTGTTTGATCAATATATCCGTCAGAAGGGGGCTTCAGACAGTTCTTTAAAGATGATTGCACATTGTTTAGAAACCAATAAACAGTCGCTTGCAAATCTTGACAAAGCTCAGTATTCAAATCTTCAACTATTAATTGGACCCGAAGGTGATTTTTCAGAAACTGAAATAGAACTTGCATTGAAAAATCAATTTACCGCCATAACACTTGGTGAAACAAGATTAAGAACAGAAACTGCAGGAGTGGTGGCAGCTGCTTTACTTTGTATTAAGTAAAATGATAGGGAGTCTGATTTCTGAACCGTGGTTCACACGGTTTGATGTTGCACCGTAAACAAGAATCAGTTTACAATTTTGTTGGCACAGCTGCTGCTTGCAAAAGCTTCAGGTTTGGCTTTAAAGGCAAAGCCCATTCCCAAAATATAACCCATGGCTTCACGCAAGGCTTCATTGCTTTTGAAATGCGGATTGGTATTAATGTCGGCATGTACTTCCATGTCAACATCATACACTGTAAACAAGTCGCAGAGTTCATAAGCAATTTCAATGCTTTTGGCAACTTCTACCAGCATGCGTTCTTTGATAGAATACTTCTGGCGTGTTTTTTCGTTGTGAATAAACATAAAGCCACCGTGTCCTTCACGTAAGAAAACAATCACTGTTGCAAATTCGGTTTCGCTGCCTTTTACCTGGCTGTCGGT
>JANMOR010000779.1:0-8323 GCA_031369435.1 Chitinophagaceae bacterium | reverse complement strand
GATCAACACATAACCAGGGCTTGCATCAACCCTGCAGAACTGAGGCAGCAGATCAAAAATATTTCCTGCCACTACCAGATCAATAAAGCCATCTTTATTTATATCCAACAGCTGCATTGCATTCACAGAAGAAAGTTGAATGAGCCCCGGAAGTTTTTTTATACTGAAATGTCCTTTGCCATCATTGTAAGCAATACAGGAAGCTGCATAATTAACTTTTTTCATTCTTGTGTTCTTAATTTCCTGCCCCAACAATTCCTGTACTGTTTTAGATGCATAGTCCTGGTGTTTGAGATTTAATTTTTTCAGCGAAGGTATCTGGTCGGTTACTTCCCGTTTAGTAAAAACGGGTACGTCTTTTCCATCAACAGTTTTAGAGAATATCTTATCTGTAATTCCGTTTTGGTCAAAATCATTCATCCATATTTTTACAGGATTGATGCTATCAGTTTGTAAATAAAAATTCTCCCCCATGTTTCCCAATACTAAATCCTGGTCTCCATCTCCATCTACATCAGCTACTGCCAATGACTGCCACCAGCCAAACAGATTTTCCATTCCTGTTTTTATTTCTTTTACTTTCTTTGCCTGAACCGAAAAAACATGAGGATACATCCAGTCGCCTGTAATGATCAATTCTTTTTTCCCATCTCCATTCACATCAGCATAAGCCGAAGAAGTAACCATTCCTAATATAGTTAGCGCAGGAGCAACCAAGCTTGTAACATCTGTAAAGTTTCCTTGCCCATCATTTCGTAATAAAAAACTACGGGGAGTTTCTCCATAGTTCTGCGGCACACTTCTGCTACCGATAAACAAATCAATGTTGCCATCTTCATCATAATCAAGCGGCGTTGCAGATCCGCAATTGGTATTGATAAGAGGTAATGCTCCACGCTTGAGTGTGAGGTTTGCTTTGCCATCATTAATAAAAAGCAGGTTTTGAAAACTTCCAGAGCTCTCTGATGCAAAATTTCCACCGCCGCCTGCAAACAAATCTAAATCGCCATCTTTATCGCAATCAAAAAAGAATGCAACTGTAACGTCGTTGAAAGAAAAAGTTTTAAAATCGGGAATGTCTTTTTTAATAAAGCCATTGGTTGTTTGCAGATATAATTGCCCGGGTTGCTGCTTTGCTCCACCAATATAAATATCCGTTAAGCCATCAGCATTTACATCTCCTGCTGTAGCTTTTGGTCCTTGCCTTGACAGCATGAATGGAATATTCCGTTCATTATAAAAATCAACATACTCATCTTCAACATGTTTATCAAAACTGTTTGGCACCTGTTCCAATAATGTTTGGCCTGTTGCAACTGGTTGCATTGGTGATTGATTTGAACTTGCAGAAAAATCAATAACATGCAGCTTATTGATTGCTGGCTTATTGATTGATGTAACAGTTCTGTCGGGCCAGGTTATGGTCATAGAGTCAGCTTCAAGTTTACCTAAGCCAATTGTTTGTTTATATTCAACTGAAGATTGAAACCCACGGCTTGGAATGATTTCTCTGCTGATGATTTGATTACCCTGGTATATTTTAATTGTACAGCCTATTCCAAAATTATTGGGGGATTTATATTTTACTGTTACAGCTAAATAATTATTCTGATTGAACTCCCGGCTATTATTCTTATAAATCATTGCCTGTTCATTTACATTATTTACAACAAGATCAAGATCGCCGTCATTATCCAAATCAGCATAAGAAGCGCCATTAGAAAAAGAAGGTTCATCAAACCCCCAGTTGCTGCCTTCATCTATAAAACGAATTCCGCCAAGATTTTTATATGCTTTATTGGGTATTGGGTTGGATGGCATTTTACTGATGATATTACTCACATCTTTTTTCTTTCCTTTCATTACTTCCTGCTGAGCAACTTCATTGGCAAAGAAATCTATAAAATCCTGGTCTGTAACATCATAATAAATACCGTTACAAACATAGATATCAGTTAAGCCATCATTATCTGCATCAAATAACAATGCACCCCAGCTCCAGTCGCTTGCAGCAACACCACTGTAAAATGCCGTTTCAGAAAACTGTCCGTTTCCGTTATTAACCTGCAATGCATTTTGTGTAAACTGATTATAAAATCCCTGTTTTTGTTTGAGTGTAAAAACATCATAATTCTCAAAGGAAGAATTTCTTTTTAACCTGTAATCATCGCCGGGAAGCATATCTGTGGTAAAAATATCGGGAAAGCCATCATTATTAATGTCCTGCATATCAGCACCCATTGAAGAGAGGCTGATATGTTGCATACGTAATTCCAACTCATCAATGAATGTTCCGTTTTTTTGGTTGATGTATAAATAATCACGTTCAAAAAAATCGTTCGACACATAGATATCAGGATAACCATCTGCATTAATATCTCCAACTGTTACACCTAAACCTAAACTGATAAGGCTTCCATGAATACCAGCCTGTTTGGTTACTTCTGTAAAATGTCCGGTATCATTCCGGTACAAATGATCACCACCGCCTTTTAAAAATTCAGCAACATTCCAGTCTTGTGCAGGCAGGTCACGCATGCTGGCATAATTCAATGTATTGACAGGAATGGGGCTATTGTTCACCATAAAACAATCCAGATCGCCATCCAGGTCATAATCAAAAAAGGAAGCCTGCGTTGTATACCCGTTATTATCTAACCCGTATTCTTTTGCACGCTCTGTAAAAGTGAGATTATGATTATTGATGAAGAGTTGATTTTTTCTCAACGAAGAATCAAACATATTACCGGCATTACAAACATAAATATCAAGCCAGCCATCAGCATTTATATCGGCCAATACAACTCCAGTACTCCATTGTTTTTTTTCTGTAAATCCGGCTTGTACGGAAATATCATCGAACAGAAAATTTCCTTTGTTTAAATACAGTTTGTTATTTTCCTGGTTGGCAGTAAAAAAAATTTCAGGTAAGCCATCATTATTTAGATCGCCAATAGCTACTCCGCCACCATTGAAAAAATTCCGGTACCTGAATACGTTAAACTCTTCTCCTTCGCTAAGCGTATTTTTAAAGTCAATACCTGTGCCTGTTTGTAAAGAAAATAAAGTGTGATCGTTTTTTTTATTGCAGGAAAAAAACAACACTATAAGAACTCCACCAAGCGAAATAATTTTTTTCATATATCTCAACGACACTGATTCAATAATAAAAAATAATTGCGGACGTAATTTATACCAAATGGATTTATAAATCACTCCAAAATCTTCCGGTATAATACAAACAGACATTGAATAACGTCTAATTGATTGGACGATTAATCTGTCTCTTCAGTATTAAGTTATCTGAAACAATAGAAAGTTATTCAAATGAAAAAAAGGGTCGCCAAAGTTAGCGACCCCCTTCCCTATTGATTATGATAAAACTAATAGCCGAAATTTTGTTTCAGATTTGGATTAGATGAAAGAGCAATGTTTGGAATAGGATATACAACTTTAAAACCATCAGATGCCTGCGGACGCTCCTGAACAGGTTTATTGAATACACCAAAACGAATCATATCAGTTCTTCTCCAGCCTTCAAGATACAATTCACGACCACGTTCTGCTAACAAGTTTGTAAGTGTTACGGAACCGAGTAAAGTAGCACCTCTTTTGGTTCTGATACCATTTACAATGGCTAATGGAGTTTCAGCATCAGTGCCTCCTCTCAAAATAGCTTCAGCTTTCATTAACCGTACATCTGAAAAACGGAAGAAAACAAAGTCATTGGCACTGCCCCAACCACCATCATTAATAGTAGCAGGGTTCAATGGGAATTTATTGGTACGTATACCACTGGCTTCTCCATTAAAGAATATACTCGCTGTTCTTGTAAATACTAAAGGATTGAAACTTCTGTCAAAAAGAGGACCAATTGGATCTCCTATCTTACCTGGTGTTTTGCCAGTTGCGTCAGCAGGGTCAACAGGTCCGCTTACAGGTCCAACAACAAATCCTGCAGGAATACCTGTCTTATCAGAATATCCGGCAATGGTTGAACCTCTGCGAATATCACTGCTTTCAAAACTGTCATAAAAATCAGAAAGTGTTGTAAAACCATTCCAGCCAGAAGGGCGTTGGTTATAGTGGCCTCCCATACAAGTATAAAAAACCACATTAATGCCATCGCTGTTTCTTCTTACAAAAATATTTTCAGAAGAACCTGTTCCATTATCCCACTTAAAATTATCCCAGTAATCATTATCAACCTGCAACAAAGGATTAGCAGCAACACTATTACAATACTGAATTACTTTAGCCATATCCGCAGCTGCAAATGTATAAGGACCGGCAGGTTTTGTTGGATCTGCCTTATAAACTGCTTTATTCAAATACAACTTAGCCAACAAAGTCCATGCGGCTTCTTTTGTTGCTAATTGCCTGTTAGTTCCGTTATAGGCAGGTAAACCAGCAACTGCTGATTCTAATTCTGTAATAATCAAATCAACCGCAGTAGCACGTGGTAAAACATTTGGAATAGTAGAAGCACCGGCAGTAGCAGGTCTTTCCTGCATCTGACCATATGTATCAATAACCAGGAAGCGGAAAAATGAGCGAAGGAATTTTCCTTCGGCCTGTGCTGCGCCTGTTAATAGTTCTGCAGCAAGTGTTGTTTGAAACAATGCTCCATTTAAGCCATTCCAGGTATCATTAATCTGGTTATGATCACCAGCCCATGTATGCAAATGCAGACGGCGCCAGGTACCAAAGTCATCCCAGTCAGTTCCACGGGTTGGCCCCATTAATTCATCTGTTGAATGTTCCTGCATAGCATACCAGTTTCCCTGCCCTACCAATTGGTTGAGCTGACCATATACAGATGCAATGGAAGGAGGTGTGGGAGACCCATCTTTCAGAGGCGGAGCAATGGATTCGTTTCCACCCAGCTCCGGCTCAAGCTTGGTACAGGATGATACAGTAAACGAAGCAAAAGCAATTGCTACAACTGCAACATAACCTTTCATGATTGTTTTCATTATTATCAATTTATTATTTTAAAAAATTAAAAACCAATGTTGATGCCTAAGGTTACAACTCTTGGTCTTGGATAATTCGTGTAATCAAATCCACGTGATGGCACACCACCAATTTGTTTATCAACATTCACTTCCGGATCTAACCCGCTGTACTTTGTAAATAAGGCAAGATTTTGACCTGATGCAAATACTGAAAGTGATTTAACTACTTTACTCTTTAAACTAAACGCATAACTAAGGTTTATGTTTGATAACCTGATAAAATCGCCTTTTTCAAGAAAACGTGTAGATACACTTCCAGGGTTGAATGGATTTTCAGGACTCTTACCTGCTTCGTTTGTTACATTTCTGCCATTACGCAAACTACCTTTCAGGAACAATTCGTTGGCAGTGTTATTATAAACTTTGAAACCAGTAACAGCATTTGCAAAAATGCTTAAGCTCCAGTTACCCATGGTAAAATTATTGGTTAACCCAGCATAAAAATCAGGAATAGCGGTACCAACCAATTGGTTCTGGGCGCCTTTTGCATAACGGGCATTTCCGTTTCCATCAAATCCCTGGTAAACAGGCATTGACCATGTAAATAACGGCTGGCCATTAGCAAATGTTTGTGCATACGCTCCAGATAAACCCTGGCCATGTACCTGCCCTGTAATTACGGCTACCGGCAACTCTCTTAATTCGTTCTTTACAAGTGTCATATTATAATTCACATCCCAGCTGAATTTCCTGGTCTTAATTACTTTATAACCTACGCTGAATTCCCAACCTCTGTTAACTACATAACCATCCAGGTTAATAAACCAGTTTGATTGTGCTGCAAAACCACCAGGCGTTGGAGCATTAAAAAGAAGGTTCGTTCTTTTTGTATAGAAATAATCAACTGTAAGAGACAACCTGCTATCTAATGTAGTGATATCAACTCCAACACCAGTTGTTGCGGCCTGTTCCCATTTCAAATCAGGGTTTCCTGTTTGAGTACGGGCCACCTGATCAACACCGCTAGCATCTTTATATTTAAACTGCTTATCTACTGATCCATAAGAAGGTAAACCATCCTGGCTACCCAATATACCATAGTTGGCTCTTAAACTGAATTCGCTGAACCATTTTCCCAGACTATTCTGAGCAAATTCTTCGGTGATCATTTTCCATTTTGCAGCAAAGGCAGGGAAAACACCATATTTGTTGTTCGCACCGAATTTAGAAGAGCCATCTGCTCTTACTGTTGCTGTAAGAAAATACTTATCATTAAAGGAATAGTTTACACGACCGTAGAAAGATTGTAATTCATTCTTATCGTATCCGGGGAAAAAATCAACATAGTTTTTAAACTTATCAAAGTCTTTCACAAAAACATCAGTCGGGCTTACTACTGGTGTAGCTAACCCATATCCTACTCTTTGAGAATACTCTGTAACAAAATTCTGGTAAGAATAACCACCTACTATATTAAAGTTGTGATTTCCAAAATCCTTATCGTAGGTAAGATAATGTTCAACTAATGTTGATGTTACATCTAATTTCTGTTTTGATGTACGTCCATTACCCTGAATTGAATTGCCGTAATCTTTTATTGTAGGTCCATTAGGAACACCCAGAACGGTTGTTCCACCATAAGCACCTGACCCAAGTCGTGGATCTGCAAAAGCGATTCTTTCAGAGTTGATTTTATCATAACCAAATACAACTTTGTAAGTGAGTCCTTTTGTTATCAGGTAGCTACCCGAAATGCTTGTTAAGAATCTGTTTACCCTGTCCTTATCGTCAAAATAAGCAAGCATTTGTGAGGGATTTCTTTGATCACCCGGTTGGAAAAAAGAACCATTGTCATTCAAAACAGGGTAAGTAGGATTAAACTGCAATGCAGCTCCTAATAAACTACCCTGGAATCCTGCATTATTACTCAATGGTGGATATTCATTTTTTGCATTTGAATAGGTTGTAGCTAATTCAAATTTCAACTTATCCTTCAAAAATTTTTGTGTAATATTTGCACGTGCAGTTAAACGTTTTAAACTGCTGTTTTCAATAATACCCTGCTGATCGTCATAAGAACCGCTTAAACGTAAATTGGTAGCTTTGGCATTAAATCCCCAGCCTAAATTATAGTTCTGTGAAATGGCTGTTCTGAAAATTTTATCCTGCCAATCAGTACTTGCGCCTTTATCTAATAAAACAACAGCTGCAGCAGCATCATTTGGATTAGATCCGCCATCAATATTTGCTTTTTTAGCAGCAAGAAGAAAATCTGAAGGGCTCATTAAATCATACCTGTTTGCAGTTGTTGCAATACTTGTATTTGCGCCGAATGTAAATGCTCCCCTCTTACCGCCTCTGCCGGCTTTCGTAGTGATCAATATTACACCATTAGCACCCCTGGAACCATAAATAGCTGCAGCAGATGCATCTTTTAAAATGGTGATACTTTCAATATCATTGGGGTTTAAAAACATTAAAGGATTGCGGGGAGTAGAACTTCCTTCAACACCACTTGCGCTTCCAAGTGTTCCGCCACCTGCGATAGGCACACCGTCAACAACGTACAAAGGTTCCTGATTACCTCTGATAGAGGCAGTACCTCTGATGTTAATTGTAGCAGCAGAGCCTGGTTCACCACTCGCAGGAGTAACCAAAACACCCGGAGTACGTCCCTGGATTAATTGATCAGGTGTTCCAATCTGACCTTTGTTAAAGTCTTTAGGTGTAATGTTAGCTACAGATCCTGTGAGATCTTTTACTTTTCTTGTACCATAACCAATAACTACTACTTCGTTTAAAGCAGCATTTTGGGTTTCAAGTGATACACTTACATCATCTTTTCCGGAAACACTAATTTCTTTTGTTGTGAAACCAACAGATGAAATAACCAGTGTGTTGGTTGCTGTTGGAACAGTGATGCGGAATGAACCATCATTGCCTGTTGTAGTAGAGGTCTTTGTGCCTTTTGTCGAATCGTTGTGCGCGCTGTTGCAGTGCAGCGTGCCACCCTGGCGCGAACCTGCGGCGCTGCGCATCACCTCGCGCGACCTGCGCCCGCATCCGACGCTGCCAGGCGTGCTGGTGGTGAGCGCCACCTTCCGCAACGACGCGCCCTTCGCGCAGCCGTGGCCGCAGCTGCAGTTGTCCCTGCAGAACCTGGATGGCGAATCGCTCGGCCTGCGTCGCTTCGCGCCGCGCGAATACCTGGGCACGCGCCCGCCCGCCGGCGGCATCGGCGCCGGGCAGTCGGCGAGCATCCGCCTCGAAATCCTCGATCCGGGCAAGCGCGAGGTCGCGTTCGGATTCGAATTCCACTGAACCTGTCAAGTGAACGGGCGCGCGACGCGCGTTCAGTGGACTGG
>JANMOR010000762.1:0-4186 GCA_031369435.1 Chitinophagaceae bacterium | reverse complement strand
TGAAAATGTAAAATTTCTGCACTGGAATAAAAACTTTGAAATTGCAACCGGTTATAATGCTGAAGAAATAGCAGCTATGCACCCGCTCGACTTTTTTGATGTGGATGAAAAATCGTTGATTGCAGAAAAAATAGGAGAGGTGTTAACGAAAGGGGAGGTGAATCTTGAAACCTGTTTCTATACAAAAGAAGGAAAAAAAGTCCCTTATTATTTAACAGGCTTTAAAATTGAATATGATGGAAAAACCCACCTCATTGGTATTGGACTTAACATTACAGAACGTAAAAAAGCAGAACTGGCATTGGCTGAAAGTGAAAACTACCTTCGTACCATTGTACAGGCCGAACCGGAATGTGTAAAAATATTGAACAGTAATGGAGAGCTTGAAGACATGAACCCTGCCGGGTTGGCTATGATTGAAGCAGACAGTATTCTGCAGGTGAAAGGAAAATCAGTATTGGGAATAATTAATGAACCTTACCGCAATGCCTTTACACTTTTAACGAAGGAAATATTTTACGGAAATTCAGGAAAGCTTGAATTTAAAATAACAGGACTAAAGGGTACTCAACGTTGGTTAGAAACACATGCTGTTCCATTAAAGAATGCGGCAGGCGAAATAAAATCTTTGCTGAGCGTTACAAGAGATATTACTCAACGCAAAAATGCAGAAGCAGCAATCATAAAGGAAAAAGAACTTTCCGATTCCATCATCAACAGTATGCCGGGCGTATTTTATTTTTACGATGAAAATTTGAAACTACTTCGATGGAACAAACAATTTGAAACGGTTACAGGTTATTCAGCAACTGAAATGGACAACAAAAACCCGACAGAGTTTTTTACAGGAATTGACAAAGAGTATATGAAAGCTGTCAGCAGAAAAGTTTTTGTTAATGGAAGTGGTAGTGCAGAAGCAAGTTTTACAACAAAAACCGGCGAACAAATTCCTTTTTATTTTACAGGTTTGCGCATGCTCTACGAAGGAAAGCCCAGCCTGTTGGGGATAGGCATTGATATGACCGAACATAGAAATGCTGAATTAAAAACAAAAAAAGCGATTGAGCGCTATGATATTCTTGCCCGTGCCACCAGCGATACCATTTGGGATTGGGATATTATCAATAATAAGATGTTGTATAACGATGGTATGTTTAAAATGTTTGGATACAAAGCATCAGAAATAGAAAATGTAGTGGACTGGTGGAATGAAAAATTGCATCCTGAAGATCATGTAAAAGTTCAACGATTGCTGGGCAATATTTTCAAAAATGGATTGCAGCGCTTTCAATTTACTTATCGCTTTCGTTGTGCCGATGGTTCATATAAATATGTTTTCGACAGAGCTTTTGTAATATTTGATGATGAAGGCAAACCCGCCAGAATGATAGGTGCCATGCAGGATATTACCTACCAGAAAGAAGAAGAAATCAGAGTAGGAAAAGCCATCATCCATGCACAGGAAACCGAACGCCAGGAAATTGGGATGGAGCTGCATGATAATGTAAACCAGATTTTATCTACCTCTCTGCTGTACCTGGGTATGGCAAAGGAGAAACAGGGAATCAATATAAAAGCAACAGATAATATTGAATCGGGCCGTAAATACATTGGAGAGGCCATCAATGAAATCCGCAGGTTATCGCATATGCTGGCTCCTGCTTCTTTTAATGATGCTTTCCTGAAAGAAGATTTTGAATCTTTGGTCAATGCCATTAATATCAATAATCAGTTTGCTGTTCAGCTTCATTTTGAATCCTTTGAAAAAAACTTGGTGAGCTATGAAGTGCAGATTAATCTGTACAGGATATTACAGGAACAGTTGAACAATATCATCAAATATGCTAAAGCAACCAAAGTTGCAATTGATGTAACGCTTATTAACCAATCCATCTGTTTAAGAATTGCTGATAACGGTAAAGGCTTTGATGTAAAAACAGTAAAGAACGGAAACGGTTTAAGAAACATACAACGTCGTGCAAAATTGTTTGCAGGTGAAGTAACTATTTCTTCATCACCGGGCTTTGGTTGCGAAATTATTGTAACACTGCCATTGAATGATGCAGGCTGATGATTTTCATTAAAACGATGCACAATTTACAATCCCACAAACCAGTTGCTGAACGATTTCCAGAAATCATATTTCCAGAAATTCAAAACAGAATATTGATACAGCAATACAATCAGTAATGCAAAGGGAAATACATTCCATCGTTGATGACTCCGCCAATCCCAGATGCATAAACCAAGCAGCAACAGATCGGCCAGTAAAAATCCTGCAACAGGAGCAATGGGGTTTCCTTCAATTTGAGGCATATAAGATAGCAAGGAAGGAAAATGAATATGGATGATCCTGTCGGTGATGGGTGTAAAAAATACAAACACGGTGGAGATCATATACCGTGCATGAATGGTTGATTTTTTCCGGTGATAGATCGCCAGTGCATATAAGATCACAAACACAATCAACGCATTCACCACCAATGCTACAAAAAAATAATCCATCGTACTCAGCTTTGGAACTGCTCCCAGTCTGTATTTCAGCAGATCTAATGTGGTAAAGATGAGCAGTGGAACAAGGAGGTAAGAAAACTTCCCAATCAACCGGTGGAGTTTGGTTCGCTTTGTTTTGATGAGGAATGGTTGTACGATCAACATCAGGCACCAGAGTATGAGCGTAATGCCATGCGTATGCATGCGATAATTTTCCTGTTCAAATATTTTAGTGAAGTAGGTTAACCAAAAACCAACGAGCATGAACAGAAAGAAAATAATAAAGTAGAGATAACTTTTCTGAAAGATTATTTTTTCCAGTTTCATTGTTGTGTTTTGGTTACTTATTGCTGCTGCTGATGGCGTTCCTCCAACAGCGAACGTTTACTTCTTCAAAGCTTCTCTCACCTTCGGAGCAATCTTCGTTCCGTATATTTCAATGGATTTCATCATTGATGTATGTGAAGGTCCACCCACATCCATATGTGCCGAAAAACGAGTTAGGCCAAACAGTTCATGCATGTGTAAAATTTTATCAATGCCTTCGTTAGCATCACCAAAAATCAATGCCCCTTCTTTGCTGCGGCCATAATCATATTGATTGCGTTGATAAGGTGGCCATCCACGGCTGCGGCCAACACGATCCATTTGCCCTGAGTAGATGGGATAATAAGCATTGGCAGTTTGTTCACTGTCATCACCAAAAAAACTATGCATGTGTACACCCACTTCAAACTTACTCATGTCATGTTTGTAATGCTGGTATACTTCTTTGTAATAATCAAACAACGGTTGAAACTGTACAGGACTTCCTCCGATGATGGCGAAGATCACCGGCAACCCTGCTTTACCAGCTCTTACTACTGATGC
This sequence comes from Chitinophagaceae bacterium, assembly GCA_031369435.1. Classification (GTDB taxonomy): domain Bacteria; phylum Bacteroidota; class Bacteroidia; order Chitinophagales; family Chitinophagaceae; genus Lacibacter. The sequence goes on along the minus strand of JANMOR010000762.1, from coordinate 823 downwards.
TGGTGTACCGCCAACTGCCACCCACATGTTGAGATGATTATTGACTGCACGTGGAAATATTTCCTGGTTGTTTAACGCTGGTCTGAATTTTCCTTTCCATGTAATACGTTCTTCCTGGTTTATTTTCTGCAGCAGATCAAGCTTCTCTTCAAAGAGTTCATCATAATCGTTGAGGTTATAACCATACAACGGGAACGATTCAATAAAACTTCCACGGCCTGCTGTAATTTCTGCACGGCCATTACTCAACTGATCAATGGTAGCAAAACTTTGATAGATACGAACGGGATCACTTGAACTTAAAACCGTAACTGCACTTCCTAATTTAATTTGTTTGGTAACGGTGGCGGCAGCCGCTAAAATAATTTCAGGTGTCGATACGGCATAATCAGGACGGTGATGTTCACCGATACCGTAAAAATCAAGACCCACTTCATCCATGAGTTTAATTTCTTCAATCAGTTCCCGTAATTTTTCACCTACCGGTTGTGCTTCACCGTTTTGGTTGAAATGTATATCGCCAAACATGCCTACACCTAATTCCATATTCGTTTAATTTGTTTGCAAAGATAGGTGAGGGAAGAAGTGTAAGTTCATGAGTTGATCCGATGAGTATAGGATTGCGAGGCGATCAACGATAGCATTGCAGTTTGCTTATTCATACGGAATAGAAACCTCCAGCGTACAGCCTTGCCCGGGAGAAGAGATCAATTCCATTTTACCTGAATAAAAATGAACACGGCTGTTGATGTTTTTTAAACCAATACCGGTTCCCTGCTGATCAATATCGAAACCAATTCCATTATCATGAATAAACAGGTTG
>JANMOR010000739.1:0-1972 GCA_031369435.1 Chitinophagaceae bacterium | reverse complement strand
GTATATTTTTCACAGGCCGATGAAAATGAAATAAAGATTGAAGCCGATGAAAACCTGATGCAGTATATTATTACAACTGTTGAGAATGGCGTGCTGAAAATTAAAACAAGAAACGGGGTTAACATCCGTCCAACCCAAGATGTAAAAGTATATGTAAAGGCGCCACAGTTTACAGAAGTAAGTATTTCAGGCAGTGGTAAAATGATTGCAGAAACAAAAATTGTTTCAACAGAAAAGCTCACATTAGGCATTGCAGGAAGTGGCGATATCAAAATTGCAGATGTGGACGCACCAAAAATTGTTGTAAAGATTGCCGGAAGCGGAAAAGCAGAAGGGGGCGGAACAACCAAGGACCTCGAAATTAATGTGGCGGGCAGTGGCGAAGTGCAGATGAAAGAACTCAAAGCAGAAAATGCCAAAATAGAAATTGCAGGTTCAGGTAATGTATGGGTGTATGCCAGTATAAAGCTCGATGTACGTGTAGCAGGTGGTGGCGATATTCATTATTATGGTAACCCGACCGACATCAAATCAAAATCAGCAGGGTCAGGAAATCTCATTAAAGAGTAAAATTTTTCAGCTCAAACGTTTGCAAACCGGTTTCATGACTATTGAGGTTATTAAATAAACCCGTTTGAAGAAAATAGCAAAGTAAGATGTTATAAATTTACAGCGGCGACCCGTTTTTAGATCCAGCAATTCCGAACGAAAATATCCGGTACTTCTGAAAACTGTTATACGATCCCTTGTAAAATTATTATAAGCCCATTTGAAAGCACAAACTTTTTCAATGTGTTTTTGGTTAATGAAAGGAAGCGAAAGCTTCCTTTTTATTTTACTATAAGTCGGCGTATTTCACAGTAATTTTTATATCCCTGTTTCTTCCTTTGTCATCGGTACAGGAAATTTTTACCACACCTTCTGCCGGAACAAAGTATTGTTTAGTTCCTGCATCAGTTACTTTATAAAATTGGTTGTTGATATACCAAAAAACACGGCTTACATCATTTCCTGTTTCGCAAACCAATTGCAGTGGCTCCGGATTTTTTTTACTGATGAGGTATTCCGTTCCATTTACAGGTGATACAATAGAAGGAGCACCTTCTTTAAAAATTTTCTCACACCCTGGATTATGTGCTGGCATGGGTTCAAATGCAATGCTGCTTGTTTGCATCCAGTTTTGCAATTCAGGTGCTATGAGTTTATACATCTTTCGTTTAAAACCTGCAGCCGGTTCGCAGCTTTTGCAATAGCTGATCTTTTCATCTGCACTTACGGCAATCTCAGAAATATTATTACAGGTTTGAGTCGTTGAAATACCGCTGATAAAATAATCAAGCACCAGGTTTGTACAATGTGCAGCGGGAGGCAAACCGGTTTCGCTGCAAATCATTCGTTGCTCCAAATCTTTGGGTGGAGCAAACCATTCCCTGTCGGCATCATAATCCAATGTATTAAAAATGCGGAAGAGGAGTGGGGTAGCGGTTTCTGCGCCGCTTAAATGTGGTGAACCAACTCCTGAAAAATTTCCAACCCAAACACCAACAGTATATTTTTTATTGTAACCAATGCTCCATGCATCACGCCTGCCATAAGAAGTGCCCGTTTTCCATGCAATACGTGGAAGTCTTGCAGTTGCATCCCAATGCAATGGAAAATCTGGTCGATTGATGCGGCTCAGGATATCATTGATCATATAAGCAGCATCAGCTGAAAGGATCCGTTTCTTTTGAACAACCGGATCTCCCATTGTAAAAGATGGTTGATAATACAATCCGTCGTTGGCAAAGCAACTGTACAAGGCCGTTAGTTGTTCCAGGGTTGTACCGCATCCGCCAAGGATCAAACTTAGTCCCAGGCTTTTTTGTTTTGCCTGCACCTGTTTAAAATTCATACGGCTGAGTGATTCAATCATTTTGTCTTTACCCAACAGGTTCAATGCTCTTACTGCCGGGATGTTGAGTGAATGTTC
>JANMOR010000714.1:0-3092 GCA_031369435.1 Chitinophagaceae bacterium | reverse complement strand
GCTACGGCACCAGCGGCATTTTTTTATTTCGCTTGAACATTATATTGAAAATTGCCGTCATTACAAATTTTATTATATAGCAATAGGTATGGCATACCTATTAAGCAACTTGAAAAACAAAAAATGAAATCATTTATATTTTTCTTCGTTAACTTATTATTTACAAGCACTGCCTATATGCAAAACAAACCATTACGTTACCTCGCTCTTGGCGATTCTTATACAATAGGTGAAAGTGTTCCACTCATTAAAAACTTTCCGCACCAAACAGTTGCGTTATTAAAAAAAGAAAAGATTGAAATTGATGAGCCGGCTATTATTGCTAAAACAGGTTGGACCACCGATGAATTGCAGGAACAGATCAGTCGTACACGTTTGGCTGTGCCATTTGATTTTGTAACATTACTAATTGGAGTAAACAATCAATACCGTGGAAGAAGCGCAGAAGAATATGCACAGCAGTTTGAAGAATTATTGCAAGAGGCCATCAGTTTTACGGGAGATAAACCAACACATGTAATTGTGTTAAGCATTCCTGATTGGGGAGTTACTCCTTTTGCCGAAGGAAGGGATAGGAATAAAATTGCCAAAGAGATTGATGCATTCAATGTCATCAATGAACGCATTGCAAAAAAATACAACGTACATTATATCAATATTACACCGTTTACAAGAGAAGTTGTAAAAGATCAAACATTGGTTGCTGAAGATGGGTTACATCCTTCTGCAAAGGATTATGGTAGATGGGCTGAAAAAGTGAAGGAAGTAATGATGAAAGAAATCAAGTAACCTACTTTTAACCGCCGTCAAGGTTTGCAATTCCCGCCTGCATCAGAAAGGGATGACGAGGTTTATGATAAATAACTTTTCATTTCAAACTGATACTGTTCTGCAATGGCTTTTGCCTCTTCAGCAAAATCTTCCTTCTCACTTGCATAAATAATTGCACGGCTTGCATTCACTAAAAGTCCGCAATCTTTAGTAGAAGCCTTCTCTGAAATATCTTTCAAACTTCCACCCTGTACACCAACACCTGGCACCAATAAAAAATGATCAGGAATGATAGTACGGATGTTTACAAACTCTTCAGCTTGTGTTGCACCAACTACAAACATCAAATTATCGGTTTTACCCCATTTTGAAACAGTACTCAATACACGTTCATATAAAAATTCTGCACGCAGATGTTCTTCGCCGTTTTCACTGATGAGCTGTTTCATTTCAAAATCATTGGCACCCTTATTAGAAGTCAGACCTAATACAATGGCCCACTTGCCTTCATATTCTAAAAACGGCCGCACACTGTCTTCACCCATATATGGTGCTACAGTGATCGCATCAAAATTCATTGTTTCAAAAAATGCTTTGGCATATTGTGCTGAAGTATTGCCGATATCACCACGCTTGGCATCTGCAATTTTTAAATGAGTGGATGGGATATAATTCACCGTTCGCTCCATTACTTCCCATCCTTCTACACCCATTGCTTCATAAAACGCTGTGTTGATCTTATAACTTATACAATAATCTAATGTAGCATCAATGATGGCTTTGTTGAATTCAAATATCGCATCGGGATGCGATTGCAGATGCTTTGGGATTTTTGCAGGATCTGTATCAAGCCCTACACAGAGATAAGATTGTTTCTGAAAAATTTGCTCAACTAGTTGCTGCCTGGTCATGCGGCGAAGATAAGTAAAGTCGGAAAAGACGGGAAGTCAATAGACCGAAAGACAATTCCGGGCTTCCGGGTTTTCTGACTTTCGGACTTTGCTGACTTCCGGACTTTACCGTCTTTACAGACTTAATATCTTCTTCAACGCATCTCCAAACTTCCATACTTCTTCAAATGAATTGTACAAAGGAACCGGTGCCAAACGGATTACAGAAGGCTCACGCCAGTCAACATAAAAACCCTGCTTCATCAGTTCATTATAAATTTCTTTTCCACGCTGCAGCATGTTCATGCTTATCTGGCAACCGTGTTCGCTTTCTTTGCGTGGGGTAATAAATTCAATGATGGGGTTTGTTTGCGATGCATTTACTTCATCGAGTATATACCATAAATAAGCAGTGAGCAATTTTCGTTTTGTGTTGATGTTTGTCCAGCCGGCTTCTTCCACTACTTCCAAAGCTGCACGGGCACTTGCATACATAAACATGGCCGGTGTTCCCAATTGCCAGCCTTCTGCATTGAGCATGGGTTTGAAACCTTTCTCCATTTTAAAACGGGTTGCCTTATCATAACCCCACCATCCCGCAAAACGAATCATCGTTTCATCGTTGTGATATTTCTCATGTATAAAAACAGCACCCACGGCACCCGGACCTGAGTTGAGGTATTTATAACTGCACCAGCATGCAAAATCAACATGCCACTCATGCAGGTTCAATTCAATATTACCGGCAGCATGCGCCAGATCAAAACCAACCTTTGCCCCTGCCTGTTGCGCCAGTTGAGTGATGGTTTGCATATCAACTACCTGTCCGCTGTAATAGTTGATGCCACCGAGTAATACCAAGGCCAGTTCATCTTTATGTTCAACAATCATCTGCAACACATCTTCATTACGAATAGTATGTTCACCGGGTCTTGGTTTTATTTCAATGATCGCAGTTGCAGGATCAAGGCCATGATGTTGCACATGCGTTTCCATCATGTACTGATCGCTTGGAAATGCTTTTGCTTCGCATAATATTTTTGTACGCTTTCCCTGCGGACGATAAAAGCTCACCAGCATTAAATGCAGGTTCACCGACAAATTATTCATTACACTTACTTCATGCGGTAAACAACCGACAATCCTGCTCAAAGATTGTGTCAGTTGATTATGATAATCCATCCATGGTTCATCTGCATGAAAAAATGATTCCACTCCATGTGTGGCCCAATCGTTCATGATTCTTTGGATAAACTGATTTGTTCTTTTGGGTTGAAGACCTAATGAATTACCAAGAAAATAAACTTTCTCCTTTCCGTTATCAGTTGGAATAATAAATTGCTGACGAAAATCTTTTAATGGATCGTTTGCATTGAGTTGCTGAGCAAAAGCAAGACTGTTTTGAAACTGCATGTGTTATTTTGGTCTGAC
>JANMOR010000669.1:0-4988 GCA_031369435.1 Chitinophagaceae bacterium | reverse complement strand
AAACAGTTGCCGGAGGAAGCGCTGAAAACATCTGCTAAAATTTCAAGAGGGGAATATTATGAAGGACTGCCTTATGTCATGCTCGATTATCCCCGTTGTTTTTCGAAGGATGATGTTTTTGCGATCCGTACTTTTTTCTGGTGGGGTAATTTCTTCAGTATAACACTTCATGTAAAAGGGAAATATAAAAAACAGTACGAAGCTTCGATTGCAGACGCAATAAAAGAAGATAAGCTAAACAATGTGTGGATCAATATTACTGAAGATGAATGGCTGCATCACTTTAACAGCAGTAACATGAAAATTGCTGAGCCAGGTGATGCAAAACAAATTGCCTCAAAAAATCTGCTTAAGCTTTCTTACAAACTTGATATGAAAGATTGGGATGACGCCAACGAATTTCTGTTAAAGAGTTTTGATCAGTACCTGCAGATGCTTGTTAATTACTGCTCCCCAAACGATGAAACAAATCTTTGATCTGGTATTCCCATAACCTGCTTTGGTCTTTGATTTCTTTTTTATCAGCAAAATCTTTTATCACCAATATGGTTTGATTGGAAATTTCTGTTTTCTCAATTCTGAATTCAAAGAATTCGTCCTTCTGTGAGTGTGTCCACCTGAAGCGAATAAATTTATCTAATTCTTTTTCAAGAAACTCTGCTTTGTCTTCTGAGCCATTCCAGTTGAAATAATAAATACCGTCCCTTTCATCAACTTTATCTGCAAACCACTCTTGTAAACCGGCAGGGGTTGCTAAAAATTCATATAAAATTCCGGGAGAACATTTAACAGGAAACTCTAACGTGTATAGAACTTTTTTAGTCATTTGATTTCTGATTCACCACTGATAAGATGCAATAATAAAAAATTAATGGAGGATTCAAAATTTTTAATCTTTATTTCTGTTTAACCCTAGTGTTATATTGCCTAAACAAAACATACTCTTTTAGTGGTAAAATCAAGCCAGACGGGGCTTTTTTTTGGCTGAACCACTAAGAAATGTTAAATTAGGATAATATTTTAAGGCCTAACACCTAAGTAATGTAATGTTTTTTATTTGCGTTTGATTACATCCGGGTGTTTCCTGATCTATGAACCCAATAAAAACCAAAACCAAAGCTTATGAGCATGCGCCAACTCAAAATCACCAAGTCGATCACGAACCGTGAATCGCAAAGTCTTGAAAAGTATCTTCAGGAAATTGGAAAAGTAGAATTAATCACCCCCGAAGAAGAAGTAAAACTCGCTATTCGTATAAAACAAGGCGACCAACGGGCCTTAGACCGATTAACAAAAGCCAATCTTCGATTTGTCGTTTCTGTTGCGAAACAATACCAGAACCAGGGCCTCTCACTTCCTGATTTGATCAATGAAGGAAATTTAGGATTGATCAAAGCAGCACAGCGATTTGATGAAACCCGTGGTTTTAAATTTATCTCCTATGCTGTATGGTGGATTCGCCAAAGCATTTTACAGGCATTAGCAGAACAATCAAGAATTGTTCGCTTGCCTTTAAATAAAGTTGGGTTGACCAATCGTATCAATAAAGCCTTTTCTCAACTTGAACAGGAATTTGAAAGAGAACCTTCTACTGAAGAAATAGCAGAAGCTTTGGAAATTGAAATTGAAGAAGTGGCTTCAACACTTGGAGTAGCATCACGACATGTAAGTATGGACTCACCCATGTCGGACGGGGAAGAAAACACATTGATGGATGTTTTAGAAAATCCCAATGCAGATGCTACAGATGGAGAATTAGATCATAATCAATCCTTGCAAACAGAAATAACCCGTTCACTTAAAACATTAACTGAACGCCAACAGGATGTGATCCGTTTCTTTTTTGGAATTGGAGTAGATCATCCGTTGAGCCTTGAAGATATTGGTGAACGATTTAATTTAACACGTGAACGTGTTCGGCAAATCAAGGATAAAGCCATCAGTAAGTTAAAGACGAACAGCCGCTGCAAACTTCTGAAAGATTATCTGGGATAATTATCATGTTTGTTTTTTTTGCCGGAAGTGATCTGATTACTTCCGGTTTTTTATTTTCATTATTGAAGCTAATTGATACTTTCAGGTTTCATATATCTTCGTAGCACACATGAACAGAATTGTTTCTTATTTAACCATTCTTGTAATTGCTTCCGCTTTATTTTTCCATTCCCTTGGAAAGGTACATCTGTTCGATTGGGATGAAATTAATTTTGCTGAAAGTGCCCGGGAGATGATTGAAACAGGCAATTACATGCAGGTGCAGATCAATTATGAACCCTTCTGGGAAAAACCACCCTTATTTTTCTGGATGCAGGTTACAAGTATGAAATTGTTTGGCGTAAATGAATTTGCTGCCCGTTTGCCCAATGCGGTTTGCGGAATTTTTACATTGCTTGTTTTATTTGCAATTGGAAAACGACTGCATAATGAACGTTTTGCTTTCTGGTGGGTATTGATCTATGCCGGTACATTTTTGCCGCATCTTTATTTTAAAAGTGGCATCATCGATCCCTGGTTTAACCTCTTTATTTTTCTGGGTATTTATTTTCTTGGAAGCTTTATGGCTGCTAAAGAAGAGCGAAAGAAAGTATTACAACCTTTGTTACTGTCAGCCTTATTTACAGGGTTAGGGGTTTTAACAAAAGGGCCTGTTGCATTATTAGTTGTAATACTCAGTTATGCGTTGTTTCTAATCTTTAACCGGGGAAAAGGATTGGTAGCATTAAAATATTATTTATGGTGGGCACTGGTTGTAATTGCTGTTACACTACTCTGGTTTGGGTTAGAAATTATAGAGCATGGATGGTGGTTTGTAAATGAATTTTTTACGTACCAGGTAAGACTGGCTAAAACAAAAGACGCAGGACATGGAGGTTTTTTTCTGTATCATTTTGTTGTGTTGCTGATTGGTTGCTTTCCTGCTTCCATCCTTATTTTTCGATATAAAAATCAGCTGCATGAAAACACATCTCAGCAAATTTTCAGAAAGCTGATGATTGCATCACTGATAGTGATCTTAGTTGTGTTTACCATCGTTAAAACAAAGATTGTTCATTATTCATCCTTTGCCTATTTGCCGATTGGTTATTTAGCCGCTGCCACAGTTTATGGGATAATAAACAAAACAGCACAGTTGAAACAATGGCAAAAAACCGGGTTGTTGATATTAGGATTGATCTGGAGTGCATTGTTCATCGCCTTGCCTCTGGTTGGCAATAACATGCATTGGATAAAACCATTGCTGCAAAAAGATCCGTTTGCATTGGGCAATATTGAAGCATCAGTTAGCTGGAACTATGCCCACATGATTCCCGGCATTTTATTTTTAATAGCAATAGTAACTGCATATGTTTGGATGCAGCAAAAGAAATATCAAAGAGCGTTGGCTACTTTGTTTATAGCCGGTATAGGCGCCATGCAGGTATTGCTTACTTTGTTTACTCCACGAATTGAACAATATTCTCAATATGCAGCAATTGAGTTTTTTCAATCTATAAAAGGCAAAGACGTGTACGTAAAAACGCTGGGCTACAAAAGTTACGCCCAATATTTTTATACAGAGATAAAACCTGGTAACAGGAAAGAGTCGAAAGATGAAAACTGGTTATTAACTGCCCCGGTTGATAAACCAACTTATTTTGTGAGTAAGAATACATACAGCGATACGGTGATGAAGTATCATGGAGAAAGGTTAGATATCATTTATAAAAAAAATGGATTTGTGTTTTATAAAAGAAAGTAACTAAAATAAAGAACCCCGCTTTTTGCGGGGTTCTTTGTTAAAATGCTATCGAATAATAAGAGGACTTCTGTACAGAAAAGTTTCTTGATCAGCATAATTGTGCAGGTATTTTATTCCTGTAATAATTTTCAGCAGATCTTTCTCTATACTTTCAATCGGACTTTCTACAATACGGTTGATCTCTTTGTTGTTTTCAAGTATAATCAAAGTAGGAACCCGTAAAATATTCATGCCTCTCTCTTCATGTGATGGACTTTGTTTGTAAGCACTGTCATGATTACTCACCATCACCATTTTAATTTGTTCAGGGTTAATATTGCAATAATCAAAAATCTTAAGAATACGGGGTGTTTCCCTTCTGCTGTCGCCACACCAGGTGCCGAGAAAGAGAATGAATTGCTTATTGCTGACATTTTTCCTGATCTCATTTGCTGCAATTGTATCAATGCTGTAATCATTGTAGTTTTTAATATACCATGTTGCGAAAGGTTCCTGTAACAGTGCTTCACGGGTGCAACAGCCAATGAGCATTTCGTTGCCATTACGGTCAACCGTTTTTTGATTAAGTGGTTGAGCTGATATGTTACTCTTGAATACGAGGAACAGTATAAATATGAAAAGTATTTTCATTGTATTTAAGTTGAATGAATGAGAAAATGTTCATGAATGGTTTCATTCATGAAATAAGCATAGACGCCTTTTGAAATGCAGAATTGCACAATGACAATAATCATTGTGTGAATAATAAATGCCTGGAAAAAAAATCTTAAATACGTGGAGGTTGAAGAATGCCGTGCAGATAACCGGGCAACTGATCCTGTTGTAAAAATGTTTCAGTATAAGGAATATTCTTTTTTATTGTAAGATCTTTGGCCATCCAATGATGATCAAAAAATTCTTCAGTATAATTTTTCAGGTGATGCTGATGAAGAGGATCTGAAGATGGTTGCTGATTCGAATCTGCGATTAATTTTTCATCACAACCGCAATCAACTTTAGATTCAATGGCTGCAACTACCCGGCATTCCATATAGGCCAGCATTTTCCCATATTGAAAAAGGAAAAATATGGAGAGAAAAAATATGGAGAGTGTTATTTTCATTCTGTACTGCTAAAGTACTCACACTAAATGAAAAAGCAAAGGATCAATACAAATCACTTTTCATCAATCCCCATTTGCATAAACGATAAACCAATGAAACTTTTAAACAACCCAATCCGTATTTCATGCTTCTGCTGAAGTTGATAC
>JANMOR010000623.1:0-7646 GCA_031369435.1 Chitinophagaceae bacterium | reverse complement strand
CATAGCAATTTTCACAAGCATGGTTCTAAAGATATTTATACACTGCTCCATGCATTTGCAAAAGAATACTATCCCGGAGATGAAGTGTTGCAACAACTCATCAGCATTGACTATTACCTGCAGCATAAAATTAAACCTATTGCCATTTTACTTCCTGAAGTGGAAGGAGCTGCAAAACAACAACTGATTGAACAATACAAATTAAATCATCACAGGTTCCGTCATGTGATCTTACCGGTTTCATTTAACTGGCAGGAATTTTTACAGCACAATCATATATTGAAAGATGAAAGCCTGTTTGTTGTAGAGTATAATGGAAAAGATCATCCACGATTGATCGAAGGCATTCATGCTGTTTCTTACAAGAAATAAAACTGATGTGAGGCGTCTGCTCATACGCCATTTGGCGGATGACTGTACACCGTTAATCATGTTGTACAGTCACCTTGCAGGTGAACAGACAACAATAAAAAAACCCCGACATGTATCGTCGGGGTTTATACTTTCATGCTTTTCTAATTTATTCAATCGGCTTATAATCTTTAAACAATTTCATGGGTGTTGCTTCTGCCTGTGTGCGGTAAGCTTTCCATTTACCATCAATAAATTCATTAATCTTTTTCACCGATTCTTTTACGGCTGCTTCTGCTTCAACAATCAAACGTTCTGTTTGTGTAGTTGGTGCAGCGATCTTCCGCATAATTTCCATGCTAGCATTTTGTAAAATGGTGGTGGTGGTGATATCAGCAAAACGGGTAATGCCCTGGCGTTCGGTAGCTGTACGTCCAAAAATACTTTCCCTGATCTTTTTGATCTCGGCTTTAATAGCTGTGCCGGCTTTCCGTAAACTGTCAGCTTCTTTTCCTTCTACACCACGCAATGAATTTTCAATTTTTGCAATGGCTTCTTCAGCGTCAGCAATGCGATCAACTGCTTCCGTTAATTTATCAGCACTTAATTGCAAACGATCAACCATTTTCTTTTTTGCATCATACACTTCTTTCTTTGTTTCAATCCTTGGATCTGCTTTTACAACAACCATTGTCGAATCAGAGTCCTTACCTAATGAAACAACTACTTTATATGTACCGGGGAATACATCCATTCCACCAAATGGCTCAGGAGCGCCGGGTCTTGGTTTGGGAGAACCTGGTCTGCGGCTGCCTTTTGTTTCAAAGCCCCAATAGATGCGGTTGAAACCTGTATCGGCTTTTACTTTATAACTCCTGATTTGTTTGTTCTGCTCGTCAAAAACTTTTAACCATGCACTATCCATTTTTTGTTTGGAACTGTCTTTTCCCTCCTTCGATGAAGCTCCGGCGGGAGAGGCATCTGCTGGTTTTACAAAATATGAAAGCATGGCACCTCTTCTCCTGTTTTCACCTTCATACAAACCCCATGTGCTCCACTCATAGCCCGGTGCATTTTTCACTGAAGCCTGGTAAGCAACAGGAGGTTCAAACATGGTTAGTTTTTTCGTTGGTGCAGAGCCGTTAGCTGCTGCAATAGCTCTTAACGGACGGATATCATCCATCACCCACAATGCACGACCAAAAGTTGCAATCACTAAATCAGCTTCTCTTTCCTGGATGGCTAAATCGTATGTAGATACAGAGGGGTAACCATTTTTCCATTGTGAAAAACTTTTTGCGTTATCATAACTGATCCATAAACCATGTTCTGTTCCTACAAAAATTAAATTCGGTTGAACTGGATCCTGGATCATACAAAGAGCATATCCTTTCAATCCTTTGTTTGCAAGAATATTTTCCCATGTTTTACCAAAATCTTTTGTGCGGAAAACAGTAATGCTGAAATCACCACGACGGTAATCATTACTTACTACAAATGCTTCACCTTCGTTATAACGGCTTGCATGTACCTGCGTGATCCATGCACCTGCATTCATGCCGGGAATTTTTCCACGGAAGTTGGTCCATGATTTACCGCCATCCTGTGTTAACTGCACATTGCCATCATCTGTACCCACCCAAATTACATTCCTGTTTTTGGCTGATGGTGCAATGGCCATGATGGTTGTAAAATTTTCTGCACCGGTAATATCTAATGTTAATCCACCTGTTTCTTCTTTTTGAAATTCAGCATTGTTGGTTGTTAAATCGGGAGAAATAATTTCCCAGCTGGTTCCTTTGTTGGTACTCTTGTGCAATACATTACTTCCGTAATAAACCGTTTTACTGTCGAAGGGATCTAATGCAATGGCAGCATTCCAGTTGAAGCGCAGTTTTGTTTTTGCATCAGGTGCAGGTGGACGAATAAATTCCTGCTGACCTGTTGTAACATGATAACGTCCCACAGAACCACCCTGGCTCATGGCATACACCCATTTGCTGTCTTCAGGATCGGGCACTACATCAAAACCATCACCACCCCAAAGGCTTTCCCAATAATAATTGCGGATGCCACCATCAACCCATGTATAAGCAGGACCTCGCCAGCTACCGTTATCCTGCAATCCTCCCATCACGTTATAAGGAATTTCATTATCGGTATTAATATGATAGAACTGGCCGAAAGGTAATTGCTCATCAAAAAGCCATGTTTTACCACGGTCTTTGCTGATGCCGATACCACCATCATTTCCTTCAATGATGAGATTGGCATTGGTTGGATGTATCCACCATGCATGATGATCAGGATGAATGCCGTTGTATGGAATTAATGTAGTAAATGTTTTGCCGGCATCTTCACTGATGGTAACAGTTGAGTGAATATCGTAAATGCGGTTTTCGTTTTTGGGATCCACATAAATTTCCTGGTAGTAGAAAGGACGATCAGTGATTTGTAACGGATCACTATTAACTAACGCCCAAGTAAAACCGCCGTCATCACTTTTATAAAAACCATTTTTGGTTGCTTCAATTTTTGCATACACTCTTGAAGGTTGACTGGCAGCAAAGGCTAAACCCATACGACCCAGTGAGCCATCGGGAATACCATCTTCCTTACCGAGCTTTTTCCAGTTCTTTCCTCCATCAACAGTAATATATAATCCACTTCCAGGTCCGCCACTGTTGAAGTTGTAAGGCTTGCGTTGATGTTGCCACATGTTGGCTATGAGTTTATTGGGGTTGGATGGATCCATGATGAGTTCAGCACAACCACTTGTATCGTTGGTGTACAATATGCGTTCCCATGTTGAACCGCCATCAGTTGTTTTATAAACTCCACGTTCACTGTGAACACCATAAGGATTGCCAATGGCTGCAGCATAAACTGTATTGGGATTGGTTGGATCGATTAAGATGCGGTGAATGTTTCTTGTTTTTTCCAAACCCATTCTTTTCCATGTTTTACCTGCATCCAAAGTTTTAAAGATTCCTTCACCGAGGTTGAGAGAGTTGCGGGGGTTTCCTTCACCTGTTCCAACCCAAATAACATCAGGATTGCTTTGCTGAATTTTAAGAGAACCAATGTTGAGCAGGGGCTGTTCGTCAAATAAGGGTTTCCAGTTGGCACCACCATTATCAGTTTTCCAAACACCACCACTGGCAGCACCTACAAAAATTACTTCGGGGTTGCTGTACAGGGCATCAATAGCAGTAACTCGGCCACTCATACCTGCCGGGCCAATGTTACGGGGTTTTAAATTTTTAAAATGTTCAGGCTTTACCTGTGCATTTGCCGAAAAGAACAGAATGGCCATAACGGCCAATGCCAATAGTCTCATGTTGTGCTGGTTTTAAGAAGCCTGAAATTCAGAAAACAATGCTGGCCTTCCAAATGTTTTTGATAAGCGGTTCTGAAAGCGCAATGATTTTGGCTTTCTTGCCGTCCAATAGCTGCAACCAATGAAGTCGGTTTCTTCGTCTGTGTTGTACTGGGAGTTGTCAAGGGCAGGCATAAACAAAAGTTTAACAACAGCCCATTCTGGAATAGTACTAACTTTGTCAATGTTTAAACACTAAATACAATCAAATATGAAACGTTTTTTTATTTCGATGATGGCGATAGGATCTGTAGCTGTGCTGGCTGCATTTTTACCTAAACAAGAAAAAAGCACAAATGCGGTAAGTGGTCCTGCTGCCCAGGCAGTTACTAAATGGACGGTTGATAAATCACACACGAATGTAAAATTTGCTGTAACGCATATGGTTATTGCTGAAGTGGAAGGTGCTTTTAAAGTATTCGATGGCACCGTTGAACATACAAAAGCTGACTGGAGCGATGCAAAAATCAATTTTTCAGTTGATGTTAATTCAGTTAACACAGATAATGAAAACCGTGATAAGCATTTAAAGAGTGATGATTTTTTTAATGCAGAAAAATTTCCTGCTATCACATTTGTTGGCAGCAAGTTTACTCCAAAAGGCAAAAACAAATATGAATTAACAGGAAACCTCACCATTCGTGATGTAACCAAGCCTGTTAAGTTTGATGTAACATTTGGCGGTATTGCTACAAGCACCCGTGGTGATAAGGCAGGGTTTAAAGCAAAAACAACGATCAACCGTTTTGATTACAACCTGAAATGGGACCGTGCAACTGAAGCAGGGGGGCTGGTTGTGAGTAAAGATGTTGAAGTAACTGTTTTACTAGAGTTGAATAAAGCGAAACAATAAGCTATCTTTTATATGAATAAAACCTCTGTCAGTTAGCTGACGGAGGTTTTATTTTAAAGAGAAAAATAAAATTTAATTTTCTTCAACCAGTTTTTTGATTTCCAGCAGGATCGGGTTCCAGCCTTCACCATTGTTAGATGCTTCTTCGTATCTCCTTTCACCTTCAGCCACTTTTGAATAATCGCCCTGTGTTACTGTAAAAACAGTTTGCCCGTTTTCTTCTGTTACTGTATAAGTTACTGTTAAATAGTTTTCAGCAACATCATCAATTGTTGAATTCGGATCGATGGTTGTGTAAGCAAGCAGTTTTTCAGGCTCAATACTAAGGATAGTACCTTTTACAAAAACCATTTCTTTTCCTTCATACTCAGCTTTCCAAAGTAATTCACTTCCAGCCTTCCAGTCAGAAACAGTTTCACATCCAAACATATATTTTTTTGTTTGCAGCGGGTTTACCAATGCATCCCAAACTTTTGACGCAGGGGCATTGATTGTGATTGTGTTTTTTACAAATAATGATTCGCTCATGTTAGATGGTTTGTATTATGTCGATTGTTAAAGATGTATTGGTGAAATTTATTTCTGATCAAAAAACAAAAGAACCAAACCGTTTTTCATTAATGCAACACACTTGGTTCCAAACCCTATGGCCATTACCAGGTCATCTGATACAAAGGATTCGTCCCATGCAATAAATGATTCCTGTTTATCAGGCGAAATAACGATTCTGTCTGTAAACCATATGGAGCCGGCAGTTTTATAAACTGATTCTTTATTTTTTGAATAAAGCGAAGCCGATTGATTTTGTTTATCAATACAGATCAGTTCATCTTTCGAGTTAAAACGCAGGCAGCGGTTATTATTACTAATGACATGAAAGGCCTTTTGGCTGCCGGTTTCAATCAACTCTGTTTCTTTGCCATTCCACCTGGCTAAATGAGTGCCATTTAAATTCAAGACAAAAGCAGTTTCAGTTGCATTGGAAATATCGAGTTGCCATGTTGGTTGCAGGGTTTCAGCTACTTCATAAAAGTTCAGGTATTGCTGTTCATTTTTTTTCCAGTGAAGGAGGATTTTTTTTTCATTACCGCTCATGCATGCTGCAATCAATTTCATTTTTTCAGTCTTTTGCAGATATGCAATTTGCTGCTGCGAAACCAGGTGTGTAATAATAACGGCCTCGTCCTTGTCAACAATTTCTAATAAAGTATTCGGAATTAATTTTCCTTTGATCGTGTATTTTGTTTTCTCACTATTTTGAAAATTAAAGAGCGTAACATTTGTGTTGTCCAGCACCACCAGTACATTGTCAGCAAACCACATAACAGGCTCAGGCCCGGTATATGTAAACCATGAAAAAACCTGGTCGGTAAATGTATTAACGAGTTTTATTTTCTGATCATGCTTGCTGTAAAAAGCAGCAATAAAACTTCCTTTAATAAAACAAGCTTTTTGTGCTGTAAGCTGAAAGCAGTAAACCAGGAATAGTATTAAAGGAAGGAATCGTTTCATTCTTTGTTTACGGCTTGAGTGTTATTGAAGTTACAAAAAGAAGCGCAGCGTAAAGAACAGTATTTAATTAATAAACAGCGGTAAAATAAAAAAGCCATCGTTTATGATGGCTTCCTATAATACTATTCAAAAAGATTACAGCACTAAAACACCTTTAGCAACAAACTGAGTTTCCTTTTTTACTTCTTTTATTTTTTCAATCTCGGCTTTGCTTTTACCGCCGTCCTGTGCAAAATGTTGTTGTTGTTTTACAGTTACTTCTTTTGGTTTGGCTTCACCCTCCAGCACAACTGTTTTACCAACAATATCTTTAGGCATAAAGAAACCGTAATCTTTAAAACGCACCATCATGGTTTCGCCATTTCCTTTTTCTACTTTCATCCAGCAACCTTTTTCAAGACATACTTCTGTAACCTTAGCGGTAATTTTGCCGGCAAAAACTCCTTTATCCATTACCTGTTCTTCCATATCACCCAATGTTTTTATATCGGTATTATTTGTCCCTTCGCCGTAAGTAACACCCTTCACGGCCGGCTTAGGATTATTTTGCGCAAAAGCGGCTATGGTAAGAAAAGCAAGCGCAAGCAATAAAGTTAGTTTTTTCATATTCAGTTTATTTAAGGGGCAAAGTTAATGATGTAATTGAACAGACCAAACCGCTCCTGTTAAAAACGCCCAAAAGGGCAAAATTGATCCGTGGGCCAATACAACAGAAAATAGTTGCTGAAAAATTTGACATCTAAAATAATTAGTATTAATATTGCTAAATAAATTAGTGTGTACAAAAAAACAAACCCGTTATGGAAGAGACTTTAATTTTGGAGAAACCAAAGGAGAAAAAAATGAGTAAGGACAGCAGTAAAGACAATAGCAAAGAGAACAGCGAAAAACTCAAAGCATT
Source organism: Chitinophagaceae bacterium (assembly GCA_031369435.1). Lineage (GTDB taxonomy): Bacteria > Bacteroidota > Bacteroidia > Chitinophagales > Chitinophagaceae > Lacibacter. Next base: position 650 of record JANMOR010000623.1, on the reverse strand, counting down.
AAAACTCACCATTGATAAAATTGACAAAGATTTTGGCAAGGGCAGTGTAATGATGATGAATGAAAAAGGGATTCATGAAATTGAGGTGATTTCAACAGGGTCTATTGGACTGGATGTAGCGTTGGGAATTGGTGGGGTGCCAAAAGGAAGAGTGATAGAAATTTATGGACCTGAAAGCAGTGGTAAAACAACCATTGCCACACATATTATTGCTGAGGCACAAAAGAAAGGGGGTATCTGTGCCATCATTGATGCGGAACATGCGTTTGACAGTGGCTATGCTCAGAAGTTAGGTGTTGATGTAGATAACTTATTGATCTCTCAACCTGATTACGGCGAACAGGCTTTGGAAATTGCTGATCGTTTAATCTTAAGCGGTGCTATAGATGTAGTAGTGATTGATTCTGTGGCAGCTCTTGTACCTAAAAGTGAACTGGAAGGTGAAATGGGCGATAGCAAAATGGGTTTGCATGCAAGATTGATGAGCCAGGCATTGCGTAAACTCACAGCCACCATTTCCAAAACAAATACCATTTGTATTTTCATTAACCAGTTGCGTGAAAAGATCGGGGTGATGTTTGGTAACCCTGAAACAACAACCGGTGGTAATGCATTGAAATTTTATGCATCTGTTCGTTTAGATATCCGTC
>JANMOR010000606.1:0-3710 GCA_031369435.1 Chitinophagaceae bacterium | reverse complement strand
GCACCTGTAAAAGCAGCAATTTTAATATTGTTCGGGTTTTCAAAAGTATTTATATCGGAAAACTTTCCAGATGTCAATATCTCTCCTTTTATCGTAGTAAATTTTATTCCTGGTAAAACGGTACGCAGCGAAATAGCTTTTGTGGGATTAATATTTACAAGTGTAATATGAACAGCACCAGTAGAATCCTGCGAGGCAGAAATATTTAACGCCGGAATTTTTCTTTCCTCCATAACATAGTCGGGAGATTTGAAATTGATCGTTAACTTCTTCGCATCCATATGCACTTTATACATATCAAAAACAAAATAAGTTGGTGTCAACAGCATCTTGTCCCCTTTTGTCAATATTAATGATTGCAATACATTGATGGTTTGCGCCAGGTTCGCCATACGTACTCTGTCACTATGGTTGTTGAAAATATTTAGCGTAGTGCCTGCTACAAGTGCATCCCGTAAACTATTTTGCTGGTATAGAAATCCGGGATTTGTTCCGGGCTCCACATCCGTCCAGATACCCCATTCATCAACTACCAAAGCACATTTCTTTGCGGGGTCATATTTATCCATAATGGTAGAATGCCGGGTAACCAATTCCTCCATGACCAAACAATTTCTCATGGTAGCAAAATATTCTTTCTCATCAAAATTAGTGGCTGATCCTTTTTTACTCCAGTTATTGGTGGGCAATGTGTAATAATGTAAAGTGGTTCCCCACATCCTGTTTGGCCCAACATTCTTCATCAACACTTCTGTCCAGTTATAATCAGCACCATTAGCACCGGAAGCCACCCTGAATTTACTATCGCTGTTTTCCCAATCGCTCATGTAGGTTGCATATTGTCTGTAAACATTTGCATAATATTCAGGCTTCATATTTCCACCACAACCCCATGCTTCATTACCAACACCCCAAATACTCACATTCCATGGTTCTTGTTTTCCATTTTGTACCCGCCATGTACTCATCGGGCTTGTATTGGCTTTGCCATTTACATACTGCACCCAATCTGAAAGTTCCTGTACTGTGCCACTTCCAACATTTCCAGCCAGGTATGGTTGGGCACCAAGCAGTTTACACATGTTTAGAAAATCATGTGTACCAAAACTGTTGTCTTCTGTAACACCACCCCACCAACGGTTAACAATGGATGGACGTTTATCTTTCGGGCCAACGCCATCTTTCCAATGATAAGTATCGGCAAAACAACCACCGGGCCAGCGAAGGTTGGGCACTTTTAATTTCTTGAGTGCGTCCACAATATCATTGCGCACACCATTGGTGTTTGGGATGATCTTATTGGTATCACCTACATAGAACCCACCATAGATACAGGTTCCTAAATGTTCAGCAAAGTGACCGTAAATGTGTTTGTTGATTTTTGATTTGCCCAGATCAGCATTGATCACAACATGGTTTTGAGAAAAGACTGAAAGAGAAAAAACGATGCAAATAAGCAACGTAACGTTTTGTTTGATGGCAGCAATACGCATATAACTTTAAATTTAAAATTCAGCAATCCGGTATCGAATATAAAGCAGTTTTTGTAATAATTGTCATATTTACAATTATTTTTTTAAAGACGTGTTTCTCCTTAACAAATTTAGATTCCTCCATTATTTGTTTACTTATCTTTATTTTATTCTTCCTTCCATATGACAAAATATCAAAACCAAACCCGCCTGCTTGTTGCTGTTGACTGTATTGTTTTCGGCTTTGACGGGCAACATCTGAAAATTCTCCTGATCAAAAGGGGCTTTGAACCAAAAAGAAATCACTGGAGTTTAATGGGAGGTTTTATTGAACCCAACGAAAGTGCAGATAAAGCCGCCATCAGAATCCTGAAACGACTTACCGGACTAGATGGTGTGTACCTTGAACAGTTCCATACTTTTTCTGAACCTGACAGGGATCCCATTGAACGTACTCTTTCAATTGCCTATTTTGCTTTGATTGATATTCATCAATATGAAAAACAAATCAGCGATGAATACCACCCTGAATGGTTTCCTTTGAACAAAGAGCCAGACCTGATATTTGATCATCAACAGATGGTAGCTATGGCCAAAGCAAAGCTTCGTTATAAAGCTGCATTACATCCTTTGTTGCTTGAATTATTACCACCTAAGTTTACATTACCCTTATTGCAAAATCTTTTTGAGGATGTGTATGAAACTACATTTGACAAAAGAAATTTTAGCCGTAAAATTTTATCAACCAGTTTATTATTAAAACAAAAAGATAAGGATAAATCAAATTCAAGGAAGGGGGCTTTTTATTATAAGCTTGATAAAAAACATTACCAGAAAAACTTTCACAAGTTTCTTCATTTTATACCTAACCCCAACGGGTTGGTGTAATCTTATTCTTCGGTAACAAATTTCTCTTTCATCTTTTCCAGCAGCTTTGTTTCAATCATTTTAATTGAAAGATGAATCATATTCTTAAAAGCTAGTGATGTAGAAATGCCGTGACCAACAATTACAGGTTTATCAATACCGAGAATAGGAGTGCCTCCATAAGTTTCAAAATTAAAACGCTTGAAATAATCATCTTCATGCAGGTTACGGGAAAGAGCAATGTCAAAGATAGATTCACCTAATTTTAATATAACGTTACCAGTAAAGCCATCGCATACCATTACATCGGCTTTGCCGGTTAAGACTTCACGACCTTCAATGTTGCCAATAAAATTGATGAGCTTATTTTCTTTCATTAACTGATAAGCAGCCTGTGCCAACAGGTTTCCTTTTCCTTCTTCTTCACCAATATTAATGAGCGCAACAGTTGGGTTTTCAATTTCAAGAATATTCTGTGCATAGATGCTTCCTAGAATTGCATTTTGCAAAAGATTTTCAGCTTTGCAATCGGCCTGCATGCCCACATCCAGTATCAACCCATATCCCCCCTGCACTTTAGGAATCACGGTTGAAATGGTAGGACGCAATACGCCTTCAATTGCTTTGATGGTATAAAATACACCCACCATCATTGCACCGGTATTGCCTGCACTGATCAAAGCATCTATTGTTCCTTTTGCTAATAATTGCAACCCTATACTCATTGATGAGTTGGGTTTATCTCTTAATGCTTTTGTTGGAGGTTCGTGCATGTCGATTACTTCAGAAGCATGCACAAAAGAAATATTAGAAGGAGGAGTGCTATAATGTTTACGCAAAACCTCTTCATCTCCTACTAATAAAAGTTGAATACCGGGTATGGCTTCGGCTAAAAACAAATCTACGCCCGACAGCGTTTGCTGAGGGGCGTAGTCGCCACCCATCATGTCAATTCCTATGACCATGCAGGTAAGTTATGAAAGCTTACGCTTTCGCAGGAGCTTTTTCAGCTACTAATTTTCCTTTGTAGTACAATTTACCTTCACTTACATGTGCACGATGACGTGGATGTGTTTCCCCGGTTGTGCTGTCAGTAGTTAAAGTAACGCTTACTGCCGTATAGTGTGTACGACGCTTGGCACTGCGTTGCTGCGAATGTCTGCGCTTTGGATTTGGCATGTCTTTTAAATTTTATTCGTTTCTAAATTTATCTAAATCTTTCCAGATCGATTTATTTTCGCTTGGTTGCGGATTAAGCTGAGCCAGTCGTGCAAGCACTTCCTGGTTACAGTGTGATCCGCCCATTTCACTTTCCTTACACATCTTTTGCATCGGAATGCTCAGATTAATAAACTCATAGATCCAGTTCTT
>JANMOR010000578.1:0-6323 GCA_031369435.1 Chitinophagaceae bacterium | reverse complement strand
CCTGCAACAGAAGCATCACCATGAATTAAGATGGGCAATATTTTATCGAAATTACTGGCATACATGATATCGGCTTTTGCACGGCTGAACCCAATTACTACAGGATCTACCGCTTCAAGGTGCGAAGGATTGGGCATTAATTTAAGATGCACAGTTTTGCCGTTGATCGTTTCAACTTCACTTCCATAACCCATATGATATTTTACATCACCACTGCCCATTGTTTGATCGAGTGTGGCTGTACCTTCAAACTCACTGAAGATCTGTTCATAGGTTTTACCCAAGATGTTGGCCAGTATATTTAAACGTCCACGATGTGCCATACCGATCACTACTTCATGCACATCATGATCAGCAGCAGCGCTGATAATTGCATCCAAAGCAGCAATAGTTGTTTCACCACCTTCTAATGAAAAACGTTTTTGACCAACATATTTTTTTTGCAGAAATTCTTCAAACATTACACCCTGGTTCAACTTCTCAAGGATCCGTTTGCGTTTGATCAATGACAATGGCTGATGAAATTCTTTTTCCATTGCATTGGTTAAGAAATCTACTTTCTTCTGATCACTGATATATTTGAATTCGATACCTACATGTGATGCATAACATTTTTCAAGATGGGCCTGAATGGCACGCAGCGTTGTTGTACCCAAACCGATCAACTGACCTGCATGAAATTCTTTATCAAGATCAGCTTCCGTAAAACCATAAAATGCCAGTTCAATATTTGCACCACGGTCTTTTCGTTTACGGATAGGATTTGTTTTGGCCAGCAGATGACCTTTGTTACGATAGCCCAACATCATACGATAAGCTTTTACTTCACCCATCCAATCAATACCGGATGGAGTTGAAGTGCTGGCTGAAGCAGCCCCTTCTTTTGCAGGCGCCGTACTGAGCAAAGTCAAAGTACCGTTTTGTTTCACCGATGAAACAGCAAAATCAAATCCCTCAAAAAACTTTTTCATTTCGGGGTCAATACTTTCGGGGTCTTTTACAAAATCATTGTATAAACTCTCGATGTATTGCGGATGCGAACCTGTGATGTATTGAAAATCTTTCATACTAAAAATTACTGTAGTGAAGGATTGCAAATATCGGCAGTTTTCATAACAGGCCAAGCAGCCTGCCGCTTTCTTTTTAGTTGATTTTTGATTTCATTGGCACATTAAATTCTTCCTGTGTTGTACTTTCATGCCCTAATTGAAATTTACAGATGAATATCATTTTGCTCTTCCTTGGTTTCTTTGCCTTCACACCTCAATCAAATAATGTCTCTTTTCAAACTGCAACAAGCATTCAACAACGGGATGCCGACAGCCTTGATATCAAGATCGGGCAACTGATCATCTTTGGATTTTATGGAACGTCCATCAATAAAAATGACCTGGTGTACAAAGCCGTGCAGGAAGGGAAAATAGGCAGCCTGCTGATCTATGGCCGCAACCTGGCACCTCAAAAAACAGGTGACGCACTGAAACAATTGATCGATGAATTCCAAAAAGCCGCAAGCATCCCACTGTTCATCAGCATTGACCAGGAAGGAGGAAAAGTGAATCGCTTGAAACCTGAGCTGGGCTTTCCGCAAATGCCATCGGCAGAATGGTTAGGAACAATGAACAACCCCGATACCACTAAGTTTTATGCTGATAATATCGGTTATACCTTGTCAAGACTGGGTATTAATTTAAACTATGCGCCGGTGCTGGATGTATTGAACCGGAACTGTCCTGTGCTGGGTGCAAGGGAACGTTGCTTTTCAGCCGATCCGGATATTATCACCAAACATGCCGGCATCACTATTGAAAGTCATCATTACTTTAATGTAAAAACGGTTGTCAAACATTTTCCCGGTCATGGCAATGCATTGGCCGATTCACATTTAGGTGTGGCCGATGTAACCAAAACATGGCAGCCCATTGAATTGCTCCCCTATATGCGTTTGATCAAAACGGGAAAGGTTGATGCAATTATGACGGCTCATATCGTCAATGGAAAGCTCGACCCATCACTGTTGCCAGCTACTTTATCAAAAAAGATCATGACTGGTTTATTGCGAGACAGTCTTGGTTTTAAAGGAGTTATTTTCAGCGACGACATGCAGATGAAAGCCATCAGCGAGCAATACAGCCTGGAGCAATCCATTTTCAAAGCGATGGAAGCCGGGGTTGATGTACTCATGTTCAGCAATAATATTCCCGGGGTGAATGCTTACGAACCCAATAATATCCATGCAATCATCAAAAAACTGGTGACCGATGGCAAGATCCCAATGGCGCAGATCAATGCTTCGTATAAGCGGGTGATGGAACTGAAAGCAAAAAAGTTCTGAGTTCTGAACTTCGTTTTACTGTGAAGTTTGATGGGGTGTGGCCGCTTTTCGTCTTTTTTGGGGAAAACAGGGCCGGTTTTCTGTAAAAAAACTCGTAACCGAACATGATAAACTCAACTTTTCCCCTACCTTTGCCGTCCGAAAAATTAAGATATGGCAAATCATAAGGCTACCAAAAAAGATGTTCGTCAGAGTACAAAGCGGAGAGATCGTAACCGTTATTACGGTAAAACAACCCGTAATGCCATTCGTGACCTGCAGGAAATTAAAACAGGCAAAGAAGCAGGCGACAAATTAGTTACTGTTGCTTCTATGATCGATAAATTAGCAAAGCGTGGAGTTATCAATAAAAACAAAGCTGCTAACTTAAAGAGCAAACTCACTAAGAAAGTAAATACATTGGCTAAATAAGAAATTGAGATCTTCTCAGGAACCCGTTCAACTTTTGAACGGGTTTTTTATTTGCTGATCATTTTGCTGTAAACCGGTTTGTTATTTTCTGTAACAACAAGCATATACATTCCATTGCTCAGTTGCAGATTGCTGAGCTCAAATTGTTTTTGATTGGCTGTTTGCCTTGCTTCACGATATACAACAGCTCCCTTACTATCATAGATGGTGAATACAGGTTTCATCAACACTTCATTGCTCGTGATCATTATATTATTTACAAATGGATTGGGATAAACCTGTATGCCATATTTATTTTCAAAGAGATCATTTACAGAAGTTGCTGCTGTAATTATAAATGGATAGTTCGCAGTCTGGCTGTTATAAGTTACACTGAAATTCCAATTGCCTGTAGGCGCATTCGATGGAATGGTAAAATTCCACCACCACCAGCTTGCAGCAAATGAATTGGTAAATGTTTGATTCCATGTTTGAAAAACAGAATTATCAGGACGTGTAACAGTGTAGGTTGCAGTTGTTGCAGTTAACTGATCGGTATAGTAAGCAGTAAAATAAACTGTTTGCCCTTGCACAAACTGGTTGCTTTCATTGGTGATTTCTAAAGTTGGACAGCTTCCAAAGTTGGTCGTCGCTGTTTGTGTTTGAATACGATTGATGGTTGGTGCATAATAAGGCCGTTGATTCTGCCACCAGCTGGTGGTTCCATTTAATAAGTTACAAGGGCCTGCATATGCATCAATGAGGTTTGTTCTTGTATAAGGTTGTGCTTTATAAATTTCAAAATGCAAATGCGGCCCGGTTGAATTACCACTGCTGCCAACTGTTCCGAGGAACTCACCTTTGGCAACAGTTTGTCCAATAGTTTTTGCAGTTAAACTGTTTTTCTTCATATGCCCGTACCATGTAACTGATCCATCCGGATGCTGCAGGTATACTGCATTCCAGTTACAACCACTGCAGAAAGCACAACTCTGATCATCATTGCCATCACTCTTAAATAAAATAACTCCATCGGCTGCTGCTATGATTTGTACCTGGTCACGGTCCTGCATTAAATTATCAAAGGGCCATAAAAAATAATCAATACCCTGGTGATTGTAGCCGGCATTCGTATCATACGTTCTTGTGCCGCAATTATAATCGCTCAGTTGGTTGGGGAAATTAACATTGTGATCAACATAGTTTGATATGCCAAAAAAAGATGGATAGTTGTAAGCAGGTGATTGCTTCAATGGAAAATCAAATAAGATAATTGTTGGTGAAAATATTTGTGGCAGGATGCCCTTGCTTTTTAATTCAGCAGTGTTTTTTTCCAGCTCTGCTGCAATGGCTGCATATTGTGCCGGACTAAGACATTGTGATTTCTGGATGACATATTCGCCCCCACCCTGCTCTGCATATTGTGCAATAGCAACCGCACATAAGAATGTACAGCCGATGATAAGAAGAAAGCTCCTCATAGTAGTTTAGTTTAGCAGTTTGAAGTTAGTTCCTTTAATTTTAAGGACTAAAAAATTATTCCAACATGAGATTGTTGTTTACTGTTTATTCGCTTCTGTTTCTTTCAATCATCAGCACCGCACAATTACCAGTTACCCGTTATGAAACTTCAAAAGGTAAAGAGTCTGTTACTTACTATGAAGCCATCAATGCATTCAGGCAAATCGATAAACTCTCTCCCATCGTTTCCATGCTTACCATGGGATCAACTGATGCCAATGAACCATTGCATCTTGTATTGGTGAGCAGCGATCAAACATTTAAACCGGAGCAATGGAAACAAAAAAATAAAGTCGTTATTCTCATCAACAATGGAATTCATCCCGGCGAACCCGATGGCATTGATGCAAGTATTTCGTTGGTGAAGGATATTGTAAGTGGTAAAAAGAAATTACCTGTGAATGTTATACTGGCTATTATTCCTGTTTATAATATTGGCGGCAGTTTAAACCGCAGTGCATTTTATCGTGTGAGCCAGGACGGCCCAACAGAAAAAGGGTTTCGTGGCAACTCACAAAACTTTGATCTCAACCGTGATTTTATTAAGAACGATTCAAAAGAAGCCAGAAGTTTTGCAGAGATCTTTCATTTTGTTCAACCCGATATTTTTATTGATAACCATGTAAGCAATGGTGCCGATTATCAACATATAATGACCTTGCTTACATCGCAACACAACAAGTTAGGTGGCGCTATGGGTGAATGGCTCAACAAAACGTTTGAACCGGCAGTGTATAAAAGCATGAAGACAAAAGGTTACGATCTTCTCCCCTATGTCAATAATTTTGGTGATAGTCCTGAAAACGGCTGGAGTGCTTATTGGGACGGGCCACGCTACAGCAGTGGTTATGCATCATTGTGGAATACATTTGCCTTTGTACCAGAAACACATATGCTGAAACCTTATCAGCAACGGGTGGAAGCAACCTATCAATTAATGGTCACCATGATGGAGTTTGCAGCAGCCAATCAAACAACTATTAAACAACTCCGTGCACAACAACAGAAAGAACAATTAACACAGCAACAGTTTCCTGTTGGTTTTACATTAGACCGTACAAAGTTTTCAGAAATATTGTACAAAGGATATGAAGCAGGTAGAAAGCCCAGCAACATTTCCGGCTTACCCCGTTTGTATTACGATCGCAACAAACCATTTGAAAAACAAATTAAGTTCTACAATTTCTTCACTCCAAAAACAATGATTGAAAAACCAACTGCCTATATTATTCCGCAGGGTTGGTGGAAAGTAATTGACTTGTTGAAACTAAATAAGATCAGCATGCGGCAGATGAGCAGAGATACAAGTATTGAAGTGGAAGTATATCGTATTGATGATTATAAAACTTCTCCCCGTCCTTACGAAGGACATCATTTAAATTCAGAAGTAAAGACAAGTAAAACGGTACAGCAAATGAAATTCCGTAAAGGCGATTGGTATATACCGCTGAATCAAATAGCCAATCATTTTTTAATGGAAGTGCTGGAGCCAACAGGTGACGACAGTTATTTTGCCTGGAACTTTTTTGATGGCATCCTCGGGCAGAAAGAAGGTTACAGCAGTTATGTGTTTGAAGAAACAGCAGAAGAATTTTTGAAACAAAATCCTGCAGTCAAACAAAAACTCGAAGAACGCCGTGCAACTGATACTGCCTTTGCAAAAAGCGGAAGTGCACAGCTCAACTTTGTTTATCAAAATTCACCCTATTTTGAGCCGATGTATTTGAGATATCCGGTGTACAGAGTGATGTAAACAGCATAAAGTAGGTATGCCATACTTCCAAAGTATGGAATACCTTGAGCCTTCATGCTGATCGACAAAAAAATTACGCCGTCGTTTGGTCGCCTGACCAACGACATAGATTATTTGTAAAGCGACAAACGAATATGGTTATAATTATTATTGAACTAATAATTTCAGGAATTCTGCTTTGGTTATATGAAAAGAGTAATTTATTTATATTGGGATTTCAGCCGACAAAACAGAGAATTGTGGACTTCATTTTCGGCTTTTTTTTATCGGCTATACTTTGCGCACTTTGTTTGTACTTCATTACAATTGTTACTAAACCAACCC
>JANMOR010000577.1:0-14392 GCA_031369435.1 Chitinophagaceae bacterium | reverse complement strand
AAAGCTTTTGTTGATCTTAATTTCAGAGGTAAAACCATTGATGATTTTTTAGGTACAGCCAATATTCAAAATGCATTGCTTACAAAAAATGGCGAACCTTTGTCTTTTGAGTACCTCACACTTTCTTCTGTTTATATTGATGGAAAAAAAATATTAACGCTTCAAAGTAATGAAGTTGATGCAACCCTGAGCGGCAATTTTACTATCAGGGATTTACCAACTACCGCCACTTCTTTTTTACATAATTATTTTCCTGCCTATATCCCTGTTCCAAAAAAACAGGTTTTGAACCAGGATTTTACTTTTGATATAATTACCAAAAAAATTGCCCCCTTTATTGATTTATTCGAATTGCCTGTAAATGGTTTTGATAACAGCACCATCAGTGGCAGAATCAGCACCATTGAAAACAAGTTCAACCTGCAAACCAATGTGCCTTCATTTAAATACAACAACATTGTATTTAATAATGCCATTATAACCACCACTGGCAATTACGATTCTTTGCACCTGCAGGGAACAATGGATGAAGTAAAATTAAACGACAGTATCAGCTTACCTCAAACACAGTTTAAAGTAGCTGCAGCAAACAATACCGGAATAGTAAGCATTAAAACAAAAGCATCACAAACATTAAAAGATGCAGACCTCAATGCCCGTATCAACACAACAAGAGAAGGTGTTGGTATTGTGTTTCAGCCATCAACACTTGTTATTAATGAAAAAATATGGACCATTGAAGACAACAGTAATTTGTTTATTGGTAAATCAAAAATCAATTCTGACGGATTAAAACTTACTTCTGGCACAGAAGAAATACTGGCTTATACAAAACCATCCGATACAGGTAACCATGAAGATTTTATTATTGAAGTAAAAGAAGTACACATTGAAGATATAATGCCTTACTTTTTAAAAGACCCCAGGCTTGAGGGTGCTTTTACCGGAAGAATTGATATTCTCAATCCATATGGGAAAATGAGAATTGAAGCAAATCTATCTGCTCAAAAATTCAGATTCAATAACGATTCTATTGGCGTTGTAAAGCTGAGTGGCAATTACAATCCTGAATCAGGCGATATTAATACGGAAATTATTTCGGATAATGAACTCAATGAATTTATCATTAGCGGCAAGATCAATATTAAAGATTCAAAGAACCCCGTCATTGACCAGGTAGCTGATGTAAAAAGTATGCAGCTGAGTTTGCTAAAGAAATATCTGTCAATTATTATGATGGATATAAAAGGCACAGGCAACGGTTTGATCAGGATTAAAGGCAGTGCAAATAAACCACAATTGATTGGAGATGTTACATTGAACAACACTTCTTTTGTACTTGATTATACCAAGTGTCTTTATTCGATAAATGAAGGAACAGTTATAAAATTCAGTGAAGGACAAATTGATTTTGGAAGCATACAATTAACAGATAGCGCCAACCGGACAGCATCCTTCTCAGGCAAACTCTATCATGAGTTTTTTAAAGACATGTCGTTTGATATGGAGTTTAGTGCCAATGATCCGGAACGTGGATTTCTTGTATTGAATACGGAAAGGGAAGATAATAGTTTATTCTATGGCCATGTTGTTGCCAATGCCAGTGGCAGTGTTTCAGGCCCATCCAACAACATCATTTTAAAATTACGTGCCGAGCCAACTGATAGTTCAGATATGTTTTTACCTACATCCGATGCAAGGGTTACGGGTACAGCCGATTTTATCGTGTTCCGTAAATATGGTAAGGAAATGAAAGTGGAATCGGAAATAAAAGAAGTATCAAGTTTACTCGTTGATATGGATATTATTGCTAACCCTCTTGCAAAAATAAACCTGATCCTTGATGAAACTACCAATGACATTATCCAGGGTCAGGGTAATGGTTTCCTCAATATCAGGGTGGGCACTTTTGAACCAACTTCAATCAATGGCCGGTTTGATATTACGAAAGGAAAATATACATTCAACTGGCAGGCTCTTATTAAAAAACCATTTGATATTAATAAAGGAAGTATTGAATGGAGTGGCGATCCGTATGATGCAAAAATAAATATCGATGCAAATTATGTTGTAAAAGACATTACACTTCCTTCTGAATTTGCAACAGGTTGCAGTAACACCCGGAATGATATTAATGTAATTGGTAACCTATCTAATACATTGAAAAATCCAATCATTAATTTCAGGTTTGAACTGCCTCCTTATCACCCATGCCGTAATAATCTTTTAACGATTAAAAGTTTTCAGCAACTGTACACGAACCCGAATGAATTGAATAACCAGGTATTCTCTTTATTGTTTTTTAACCAGTTTATTTCTACTTCCAACACTTCTTCTATTGGTAGCACCATCAGTGGAAGTGTATTGGCCAGTGCAGCGGGAACCATTTCTGAATTTATTGCACAACAGGTAGCAACAGGACTTGGAGCTGCTTTAAGAAATATTCCGGGTATCAGTAAACTTAAATTAGATCCTTACGTAACATTTACACCAGGACTTATTTCAGGTACACAGGCACAGGCAGGTGGCTTTTATGGAACCGGAAGTTTTGGAGTAACAAAGAGATTATTGAATGGCAAATTACTCTTAAAGGCTGGTGGTGCAGTATTAGTAAATACAGGGCAATCTTCAACTGTTCAAAATAACAATCCCCTTACCCCCGATATTACTTTAGAGTGGCTGATAACTCCTGATGGCAAATTACGTATAATTGGTTTTTACCGCAGTACATATGATATACAATTCCAGGCAGCCAAACGAACCGGTATCAGCTTTTCTTATGTAAAAGATTTTGAGTAAACGGTTATTTCAAAATTTCATGCCCCAGTTTATCTCTCTTTGTTTCCAGGTATTTTTGATTAAACTCATTGGGTGTAATTCTGATGGGAACTGTTTCAATAATTTCCAAACCATACCCAAGCAAACCCGCTCGTTTTTTAGGATTATTACTGATCAGTTTGAGTTTTGAAATATTAAGTGTGCGGAGTATTTGTGCACCAACCCCATAATCTCTTGCATCCATGGGCAATCCAAGATGAATATTTGCTTCAACAGTATCCATACCCTGCTCCTGTAATTTGTAGGCTTTTAGTTTGTTGAACAAACCAATCCCCCTGCCCTCCTGGTTCATGTATAAGATAACACCTTTGCCCTGCTCCTCCACCATTTGCATGGCACCATGCAATTGATCGCCGCAATCACATCTTAATGATCCAAGTATATCGCCGGTAAAACAGGAAGAGTGAACACGTACCAAAACAGGCTCATCATTTTCCCATTGTCCTTTAATTAAAGCAAGATGCTCCTGGCCTGTTTCTTTTTCTTTAAAAGCAATTAAATGAAAATGGCCATATTTAGTAGGCATTTCAACCCGAACAATTTCTTCAATTAAAGAATCGGTTTTTAACCGGTATTCAATGAGGTCTTTAATTGATATGATCTTCAGATTATATTGTTCAGCTATTAATTCCAATTGTGGTAAGCGAGCCATTGTACCATCTTCATTCATAATTTCAACCAATACCCCTGCTGGTTCTACACCAGCTAACCTTGCAAGGTCAATGGTTGCTTCGGTATGGCCGGTACGTCTTAAAACGCCCCCTTTCATAGCTCTGAGTGGAAAAATATGACCGGGTCGTGCAAGATCTTCAGGTTTTGTAGTTGGGTTGATCAATGCCTGTATGGTTTTAGCCCGGTCCTGGGCTGATATACCGGTACTGGTACCCTGTCCTATCAAATCAACTGAAATGGTAAAAGCCGTTTCATGTAAAGAAGTATTGGAACTAACCATGGGTTCCAGGTTCAGTTCCCGGCAACGATTATCAGTGAGTGCGACACAAATCAACCCACGCCCGTTCTTACTCATAAAATTGATAACTTCCGGGGTAACAAAACGTGCTGCTATAATAAAGTCGCCTTCATTTTCTCGGTCCTCATCATCTACCACAATCAGCATTTTTCCTTGCCTGATATCTTCAATTGCACTTTCAATAGAGTTGAGCATTCGCTTTTTTTGATTTGCAAAGTTAGCTGAATTCAGGAGGCATTGATCAAATCACATGATATAAAAAATAACTTAAACCATCGTTGCAGCAGGTACTTCAAAGTTGATGTCTGTCTTTACGAATTGTTAATATTTCTTTGATTGTGGAAGGCAAGATTGTTGTTTCTTTGCTCCCGTAAAATAAAACTGTATGCCAAAACTCAGAAAATTACTGCTCGCAACAGCAGCCGTATTCATTTCATTCTTAAGTGTTGCTCAGGTTACCACCAGTGGTATTTCAGGTATTGTTAAAAACAAATCAGGTGAAGTGTTGGTTGGCGCAACCGTAAGAGTTACGCACATGCCGACTGGAACAGAGTACCTTACAACCACAAGAAAGGGAGGAAATTTTGACATTAACAATATCAATCCCGGAGGTCCTTACCGGGTTATTACAAGTTTTGTAGGATACGAAAGTTATACCCAGGAAGATATTTTCTTAACCTTAGGTGAAACACAAAAAATTGATGTTGATCTTTCTACAAAAGCTGGCGAGTTATCTGAAGTTGTAGTTACAAGTGTGCGTGGGCGGACTCCCGGAGCTGAAATAACTGTTGGGAGAGATAAAATGGCTAATATTCCAACAGTAGGCCGCAACCTGCAGGATTATCTTAGGGCCACTCCTCAATTTAAAATGAGTAGTGCCGGCAGTGCTTCAAGTGAAGGTGCTATGTCTTTTGCAGGGCAAAATGTTCGTTACAACTCCTTTTATATTGATGGTGCTGTAAATAATGATGTATTTGGTTTGGCATATTCTGGTACAAATGGCGGTCAATCTGCTATTGCTCCTATTTCAATGGATGCCATTGATCAGTTCCAGGTTTCAATATCTCCCTACAATGCTTCATTGGGTAATTTTACAGGAGCAGCTATTAATGCCATCACAAAATCTGGTACTAATCAAATCCATGGTTCGGCCTATTATATTTTCCGTAACGAAAAAATGACAGGTAAAACTCCAACAGGATCAAAAAGTGCAGCAACAAGACTTACAGATTTCAGTAATAAAACTTTTGGTTTAACCTTGGGTGGGCCAATTGTTAAAAACAAAATATTCTATTTTCTCAGCGCTGAAATGCAAAGAGATAATACACCGCAGCCATTTGATTTCGCATCTTATCAGGGCGATACAAAAGATCCTGCTGTTCTTCAACGTTTAAAGGATACCGTAGCTGCCCGTCTTGCAGGTTATGATATTGGCAATTACGATAACAATGAAACATATACTATTTCTGATCGTATTACTGCTAAAATTGACTGGAACCTTTCCAGCAAAAATAAACTCGCATTAAGCTATCGTTATAATGGTGGTGAGAGATCAGTTATTTTCGCCAGCACTCCTACTTCACTCACCTTCGACAGGAATGGTTATATATTCCCTACCAAAACCCATTCGGCTTCTGCTGAATTGAAAACATCTTTTGGAAAAAGTGCCAGCAACCGTTTCCTCTTCACTTTTACAAATGTGGAAGATGACCGTTCACCCATTGGTAGTGCATTACCAATGCCTGTTACACAGATTTCTGATGGAACCACCAGTCGTATTTTCTTTGGTACAGAGGCAAACTCAACCTTGAATTACCTGAAACAAAACACATATAATATAGTTGACCAGTTTAAATTTAACCTGGGTAACAATTCAATTATGGTTGGTGCAGAAGCTGAATATTACAAGGCTTATAATATTTTCATCAACAACAGTGCCGGTAGTTATCAATATGCCAGTCTGCAGGACTTCTTTAACAATGCAAGACCAACTCAGTATGTAGCTAATTTCCCTCTTGATTTTAAAGATGAAAAAGCAACCAATGCTGCCGCCAAGTTCGACATCTTTAAAGGCGGGCTTTTCATTAATGATGAAGTACGTGTAAATAAAGATCTGAGCTTAACATTTGGTGTAAGAGCCGATTATTATAATTTTATTACAAAACCAAGATATGATCAGTTTGCAATTGATTCTGCCTTGCCAAAATTTGCTCAGTACTATGATTTAAAAGGTGCCATCCCAGGCCAAAAGCCAAAAATACCTGTTGCAGTTTCTCCAAGATTTGGCTTTATTTATAATATACCTGAAGAAAAAATTACCATTCGTGGTGGTGCTGGTTTATTTGCAGGTCGTATTCCAATGGTTTGGCCAGGCGGTATTTATAACAACAATGGTTTGTCATCCGGAGGTTATACTATTAGTTCCAGCAGTAATACTGCAATCTTTAACCAGGATAAAGTACGTTTTGTTTCAAGCCCCTATTCACCCAGTGCATTGGGTATTTCACTCGATAATGCCAAGGGCCAGTTAAACCTGATTTCGAAAGAATTCAGAATGCCAAAAGTTTTCCGTACATCACTTGCAGTTGATAAACGTTTTAATAAAGGATGGTCTATTACAATTGAAAATATTTACACAAAAAACATCAATGATATTTATTATCAAAATGTAAACCTGTTGCCTCCAACGTTAACTATGGCTTCAGGCCCTGATGGACGTAAAGTATATCCTGCTTCAATCAATATTCCGATAAGATCTACTGGTGCCAATCCTTATAACAATGGTGTTTACCTGATTCGTAATGTGGATGGTGATAAAGGATACTCAAACAATACAACCTTTACTTTAAGCAAAACCAGCAGAACAGGTTTGAACTTCAGCGCCAGTTATAACTATGGTTTTTCACAGGTTGTTAATGAAGCACAAAGTTCTACTTCTAACAGTCAGTGGAGCAGCATGGAAACAGTTAATGGACGTAATTCACTTGTTCGTACAGAATCTGATAATAGCGGCGCTCACAGAATCTTTGCATATGCAAGTAAGAAGTTTGAATATATTAAAAAGACAATGTCAACAACAGTTGCACTTTCTTATACAGGTCAGTCTGGCGCACCATTCAGTTATGTGTATAACGGACAAGCTGTGAGAGATGGTATTAATTTCAACGATTTGATCTACATACCTACTCCTGCTGAATTACAGAATATGACCTTTATTACAGCTGGTGCTGTTATTGCATCAGCACAGGCTCAAAAAGATGCGTTTGAAGCATTTATTACGAATGACAAATATCTGAGTAAACACAGAGGCCAATATGCAGAAAGAAACAGTAACCGTACTCCTTTTACCCATGTAATTGATTTAAAAGTTACACAGGCTTTCAATTTAAAAGTTGGAACAAGAACTTACGGTGCAGAAGTTGCATGGAGTATGTTTAACTTTACAAACCTGCTTAACAGGGATTGGGGTCGTCAGTATGTTGTAGCAAATGATAACTACTCCTTATTAAATTTCAGTTATACATCTTCTACAAACCTTACGCCGAGATATACCTTCAACCCAACAACGCCTAAGGCACCAACAGTGTATTCACGTTTCAATCCTTCTTATACAGCAAGATGGATGGGCCAGTTAGAATTCAGGATCAGGTTTTAATCACATCATTTGAAACTTAAATAAAAATGACCCGGTTAACCGGGTCATTTTTATTTGCATCCATCATAGAAAAATATAAACTCTTTATTCAAATTCAGCCATTCCTGCCCCACCCCCATTCCAGGAAAGCAGGAAATGCTTTGCCCCATGTTGGTACATCATGGCTGCCATCTTTCAACTCTACATATTTGATTGAAGTATCTGAATAACCTTTTTTCTTTAGTTCAGCTATCAAATCAAGAGCATCATCAATTGAATCGATGATACCATTATTGTTCCTGTCTTTTTTTTCATCCATCAAACCAGTTTGAAAAAAGAATTTTAACCCCGGAGCTGCATGACCTGTTCTTATCTGGTTGTGCATAATACGATCTGCTTCATCTGTATAACCATCTTCATACGCTTTTTGCCGCCACCATAGTGATCCGGAAAAAACACCTGCTGTATAAAATTCCTTCGGATGATTCCAAACAATATCCAATGCCATCAATCCTCCTAAAGAAAAACCAGCAAAGGCTTTTTGCTTAAAACGGGATACACGGTATTTTGTTTGTAAAAAAGGAAGTAACTCTAAAAAAATAAAAGAGGTATAGTTTGATGCCAGGGCTCCACGTCCATTATAATCGGCCTGGCTTGCAATACCATATTCCATTCTCCGCTCACTTCCGCAATGTATTCCAACACAAAGCAAAGGAACAATTTTCTGTTCTTTATAAAGTCGGTCAAGTATTTCGTCAAAAGGCATTTTGGGGAGATCCTGACCATCGTTAATGAGCAACAAACTCATCGTTTCATTGACAGGTGCATTAATTGGAACATAAAAATCTATTTTCACTTCCCTGTTTAAATAGTCAGAACTGATGTTGGCAGTTTCAAAAAGGACATTCTTCGTTTTCTCCATAAGCATATTTTCAAAAATAGTTAATTACAGGTAAAATAATTTTGAAACCCATTGTAAATCTTACAAAATTGTGTGCTATATTGACGGAACAAAATTACTCTAAGAAACTTGTCACCTCTTTCATTAACAGACTAAACAGAACAATATGAAGAAGATTGGAATCCTTCATGGAAAAGAACGCTCTTTCCCAACGGCTTTTGTAGAAAGAATCAACAGTAAAAATATTGAAGGCATTGTTGCAGAACCCGTTCAGATAGATAAAGTAATTCAGGGTGTAGGCAACGGTTATGCTGTAATTATTGATCGCATATCACAGGATGTACCACATTACCGTGCTTATTTAAAAAACGAAGCCATCACCGGAACAGCAGTCATCAATAACCCGTTCTGGTGGAGCGCTGATGATAAATTTTTTAATAACTGCCTGGCAACAAGAATAGATGTACCGGTTCCTAAAACAGTTATCCTGCCATCAAAAGACAGACCTGATGATACCGGAGATGAATCATTCAGCAACCTGGCCTATCCCATGGATTGGGAAGGCATGTTCAACTATATTGGTTTTCCTGCATATATGAAACCATATGCCGGCGGCGGATGGAAAAATGTTTACAAACTCAACGATGCGAATGATTTTTTTGAAAAGCATGCAGAAACGGGACAACTGGTTATGCTGCTGCAGGAAGAAATTGTGTTTGAAGAATATTACCGTTGTTATTGTATTGGCCGTAAACATGTACGTATCATGAGTTATGAACCTCGCAATCCGCATCATCTGCGTTATGTAGCAGATTTTAAACCATCGCCTGAAAAATTACAGATGATGACAGAAATTGTTTTACGTATCAATAATTTCCTGGGGTATGATTTTAATACGGTTGAACTGGCATTACGAAATGGTGTTCCTTATGCTATTGATTTCTGCAACCCTGCACCCGATGCAGACCTGGCAAGTGTGGGACAGGAAAATTTTGATTGGGTTGTTGAAGCATCAGCCACTTATGCCATTGAGCGGGCCATCGAACAAAAAGAAGGAGCAGATAATTTAACCTGGGGTGAATATATTAAACGTGGTGCTAATAAAGTTCCGCTATATTAAGTTTGAACATTAAACGCAGTCATAGAAATGGGTATACTCAATTATAAACAGTTTACGCTGGGCGTTGAAGAAGAATACATGGTGTACGATCCTGCAACAAGGGAACTCAAAAGTCATGAGCAGAAGATTGTAATTGAAGGTCAAAAGCAAATTAAGGATAAAGTAAAAGCAGAAATGCACCAGGCTGTAGTGGAGGTAGGAACAGATATTTGTAAAGATATTAATGAAGCATTTGAAGACGTTTCGCTATTACGTAAAACCATCAGCAATATTGCAGGCGATATCGGCTTGGCAGTGGGCGCCAGTGGCACTCATCCTTTCAGCCATTGGCAGGATCAACTGATTACTGATCATGTGCGGTATAATCAAATTGTAAATGAACTGCAGGAAGCGGCAAGAAGCAACCTTATTTTTGGTTTACATGTGCATGTAGGGATCGAAAACAGGAAGCTGGCCATACATCTCGCCAACGCAGCCCGTTACTTTTTACCACATGTTTATGCACTCAGTACCAACTCCCCTTTTTGGGAAGCAAGGATGACAGGTTATAAATCATTCCGCACAAAAGTGTTTGATAAATTTCCACGAACAGGTATTCCTGAATATTTCGACAGCATTGAAGCTTATGAAAATTATGTAGCACTGCTTATCAAAACAAATTGCATTGACAATGCAAAAAAAATCTGGTGGGATCTGCGGGTACATCCGTTTTTTAATACAATCGAATTCCGTATTTGTGATGTGCCAATGACCGTGATGGAAACCACGGCCATTACTGCATTATTCCAGGCTATTACTGCAAAGCTGTACAAGCTGCGGAATAAAAACATGAATTATATTCAGTATCAAAGAGCATTGATCAATGAAAATAAATGGCGTGCCAGCCGTTATGGTATTGATGGCTACCTGATTGATTTTGGCAAAGAAGAAGAAACCAATACCAGGGCACTGATTTATGAGTTACTTGATTTTGTTGATGATGTGGTTGATGAATTGGGATGCAGGGCAGCATTGAACTATATTCCAATTATGCTGGAGAATGGAACAGGTGCCGACAGACAATTGAAAATATATGAGCAAACCAAAAGCCTGGAAAGTGTAGTTGATTATATTGGAGAGCAGTTTCTGGCTGGGGTATAATTATATTTATAAATCTTAAAAGGCTACATTCTTTTAAAAAATCTGTAGTTTTTTTTATTGTTCGAAATACGCAACTGTTCCACCCACCCATACTTTATCCTGATTATAACGTACACCAATCATTTTCCCTTTACTCATCCGTGCAAGATTGGTAGCAAGATGAGGTCTTGGGTCTCCATCAAGCCACACATACATCATACGTATCTCCACTTTAGCAGGATCATCAGGTGTTTGAATGACTTCAGCATATTTTACTTTTCGTTGAATTATAAAATTTTCAGGATCATCAATTGCATCCAGATCTTCCTGTGTAATATCAATCTTTACACCCTGCCCTGCATAGGAGAACAAAGGTTTCAACACATAATTTTCCAATCCATCAGGCAATTCTTTTACTTCATTTAAAAAGAATGTTTGTGGTACATAAGGATGATTAATAAAAGGCAATGTGTATTTGCTGATCCGGTAAAACCAGTTGGGATGCGGCATCCATTCCACATCCAGGTCCTGTGTTATATCCACTACATCACCCAGGGTTGCTTTATTGGCCTTGAGATCATCGAAGATGATGCGGTTGTAAATCCGTTTGATCTCTGTCTTTTGTCCATCTTTCAGATAGTACAGTTTTTTTCCTTCCTGAATTAATTTGGTTAAGCAAACCACTTCAATACCTGTGTAATCTTTTGTACAGGAAAAATCAATTCTTGTTTTTTGTGTTTCGGGTTTTATTTCAAGCAGTATTACATTTTCAACAGGTATATCACCCACAATCAGCTTTCGCAGCATATCAATATAACTCTGTTTGTTATAACCATTGAAATAGTGACTGTAGTTGGATGGAATGGAAAAATGACGTTCAACAACTTCAGGATAATAAACCTGGAAACCATATAAAGTAGGGAACCCCTGCATTTCAATTAACTGCGGTTCCAGTTCACCGTTATCATTGATGCACACACCAAAATCAAATGAAATCATATGAGAGATTGTTGCTTCCTTTGGAACCTTCTCTCCTGCAGGAATTGATTTTTCTGATAACTCCAAAAACTTTGGGTCACAGATCACATCCACAATTGCTTCACAGGCATCAACCAATTTCTGTGTAAATCCTTTATCAATAAATACAGGTGTTTCACAAACACGAAATTCAATATCACCAGGGTGCAGACTGTGAAGGTCTTTTAAAAACGCTTCATATTTTGCTATTGAAAATTGATCATTAAAAGTTTTGCGTATTAAGGGAACCATAGAAAACAATTTGTCTTCTAAAAATATTTGATTTTAAGGAGAAATCAGAAAGATTTTAAATGCTCACAGTGTTACTTGAAAAGATCGATTGATAAAGGAAATTAGGAATGATATGCGAATACGTTAATAATATCTTATCAGGATCTTCTAAATGTTCAATCATGCTTCTCCATTTTTCATATCCATGATTATCGATAACCGTTTTCTTTTTTTCTTCTGTTTGCAAATACATGCTCATACCGATGGCATCCGCTTCGGGGTGGAATTGTGTACCCACCATATATTCATTAAACCGGATAGCCATGATGGCTCTTTCCAATACAACATGCGGCCGGTCTTTTTCAATACACAATAGTTTCGCCCCTATTTCTTTCAGGTGTTGATGATTGGGTTGCACCACCTGGTAATCCCTGCTGTCAACACTATAAAACGGGTCTTTCAATCCATTAAAAATAGATTCATCGTCTGATCCATTGATCAAGTGAACAGGGAATACACCAAACGCCGTTGATTTCCGTTCACATACATTTCCTATTTCAAAGTAACGGCAAGCCAGTTGAAACGAATGACAGATAAAAAAAACATGCTTTTTCTGTACCTGTAAAGGATTACTGTTCCATTGCCGTACTTTAGTAATCCATTTGAAAAAATTATTTTCCCATTCGGTTCCCTCGCTTTCTAAAGGGCTGCCGGGGCCGCCGGAAGAGATATAGATATCATATGAAAGATCGGGCAGGTTGTTTTTTCCTCTAACATCAAACTCATCCCATACCAACTGGAGATGATGTGCATCAGCAAACTGATTTAAAATTTCACGGAGGCAACGCATACCCTGGTTGGGGAAACCATCGTACAGATCAAGAATTGCTACCCGAACATGTTTTGCACTCACTCCGTTCATGAACGCAAAATTATTGAAAATTTAATGTTTAAACAGGTTTTCATCTATCCACAATTGTGGAAATTAAATAAGCCCCCCGTTTGAACGGGAGGCTGTACCAACTGCTACGGGAAAAAATATTATAAACTGTTTAAGAAATTAAGAATTGAACTAAGGTTTGAAAGTTCAGGTTTGATGAATGCAATCGTATTGGTTGAAATAATTTCATCTTTGGAACCTAAATAATAACTGCTTCCCACTTTTGAAATAGCTACAAATTTTACTTCCTGGCCAGTGGGAATATTGGGAAATGAAAAATTTCGGGTGCTGATATTGCCAGACAATTGAACAACTGTTCTGCTGTTTTTAAACACCATATAAACAGCAGTATTGGCATTAGAAAACAAATCAGGTACAACAGCTTTTACTTCAACTCTTGGCTGTATTGCTTCTAACGGGCGGCCAACATGAACCCAGCCTGTTTTATATGTTTCAACATGATAACCTTTGGCTGCGGGGTTGATATTTGTTGAGTCCCACAGTTTCACAATTGAATTATCATTTGTCAATGCCCAGTTAAATAATAAGGTATTAGTAACAACTGTTGTATTTCCGTAAAACACAGTCATCCCTGTTTTTGGTGCTGCGTCACGATAACGGATACTCAATTTTTTATTATTGGCTAAAGTTACCGGAAGGCCATTAGATGTTAGTTTGATATGCAATGCCCCACCTGATTCAAGTGGATAACGGTTAACACTTGTATGAATGCCGTAACGTATAAAATCGCCTTTTTTCTGTATGAGTGCATATTCAATTTTCAATGCACTTGTTAATGTTGTTGTTCCATTTAATAAAAGCCCGTTTAATGGAAACGAGAACTGAAGACCTGCACTTGTTGATAAAGCCGTATCCAGCAATAGATTGCTCATTTCAGCAACGGTGAAGCTGCCTTCAATGTTTCTGGACAAGATAGTCACTTGTGAACTGGCCGTAACATTGGCAGTCCACGCACTATCTAATTGTTGCCCTTCATTGGGCACAAATTCATTCGTGTCTTTTTTGCAGGAAGCAAAAAGCAAAACTGCAAGGAGAACATTTGTAATTAAAAATAATTTCTTCATAATCTGGATTTAAAAATAGGTGTCTTTCCGGGTCGCATATTCTGGAAACATCCGTATTTACTTGATACTTATTTTATCGGTACCGCTGCCTTTCGTTAAATAAATTATACCTGATGCCTAATTGCATGCCTGTTGTTGTATAGCGTTGATTACCGAAATTTGAACTTTGTGTAACCGGTCTGAAATTGTACCGGAAATAAGGTTCAGCAAAAATCTGTAACCGATCGTTCATTCGTTTGTAAACAGCAAAACTTGCAAATACACTTAATCCAATATTGCTGCGCCAGTTATTAGGTCCGTTTCCTTTTGCAGTTGAAATCTTAACAGGATTGAATGTTGTATCCAATACTTCACCACGATAAAAAGAAACCACATTAAATACAGGGCCGGCATTAACTGAAAATGCAAGTATTTCTGGATTACCAAACTCATAAGAAAAAATGACAGGAATATCAATAAAACGATAACGGTTATAGGTTGTACGGTAACGTGTACCCTCCTGTTCAAAATAACTGGTATCCCTGATGAATAAGGTGT
>JANMOR010000538.1:0-6299 GCA_031369435.1 Chitinophagaceae bacterium | reverse complement strand
GAATATACCTTAGAGCATATTTTTTCCAACAATAGTTTTATTCAGCAGGAATCAAATTGGTTTCAACAGATAAGAACAAAAATATTTGAATGGCCCTCCATAAAATCAAATTAATATGAAGCAGTTATTTTTTATAGTCGCTCTTTTACTGGCAATAAATACAACGGCGCAGGAAATGCAGTTGTACAGCGGCGCAGTACCCAATTCAAAATCCGCAACCAATAAAGAAAGCACTGTATCAAAAGATAATGTAACACGCATTTCAAAAGTGAGTGTGCCAACACTTACCATGTATAAACCTGCAAACCCCAATGGCATGTCGGTGATCATTTGTCCAGGCGGTGGCTATGGGATTCTTGCTTTTGATAAAGAAGGAACACGTGTTGCAGAAGAAATGAACAAGTGGGGCATCACTGCATTTGTGTTGAAATATCGTTTGCCCGATGATACAACCAACATCGACAAAAGTCTTGCTCCTTTACAAGATGCACAACAGGCCATCCGCATGATTCGCAGAAATGCTACACAATGGGGATTGAAAAAAGACAAGATCGGCATTATGGGCTTTTCGGCAGGTGGACATCTGGCAGCAACAGCAGCAACACATTTTGCATCTAATGCAGATGCAACAAACAAGGACACAATATCTGTGCGTCCTGATTTTGCAATTTTAATTTACCCGGTGATCAGTTTCGACAGTACCATCACACACAAAGGATCAAGAAATAATTTGGTTGGCGCTACTGCGTCGGCTGAACAGATAAAACTTTATTCAAACGAATTGCAGGTAACAGCTAAAACACCTCCATCTTTTTTAATTCATGCAGGAGATGATGGATCTGTACCGGTTGAAAACAGCATCCGTTTTTACCAGGCTTGCATAAAAAATAAAGTTCCTGCTGAAATGCATCTCTACCCAAAAGGTGGACATGGATTTGGCATGTTCAATAAAACAACATCTGATAACTGGATGGAGAGATTGAAAAACTGGGTAACAACTTTATAATAGTTGCCGGTTTCAAGTTTCTGGTTTCAGGTAACCGGTAACTTGCAACCTGTAACCAGAAACAAAAATTTATGAACCCAATCAATACAGCAATTTGTTCTTTTGGTATGAGTGGATGGGTGTTTCATGCTCCCTTCATTCATGCGCATGCCGGATTTAACTTTTACGGAGTTTGGGAACGTAGCAAAAATCTTGCTCAGGAAAAATATCCTTCTGTTAAAACATTCCGCACTTTGGAAGAATTATTAGCTGATGATGCCATTGAACTCGTGGTTGTAAATACTCCTAACATTACGCATTACGATTATACCAAACAGGCATTGCTGGCTGGCAAACACATCATCAGTGAAAAACCATTTACTGTAACTGTTGCGCAGGCAGTTGAGTTGATTGCTTTAGCAACAAAAAAGAATCTGAAGCTTTCTGTTTTTCAGAACAGAAGATATGATAGTGATTACAAAACCATCAAATCAGTACTCGATCAAACATTGCTGGGCAATATTGTTGAAGCTGAATTTCATTTCGACCGTTTTAAAGAAGAGATCAGTCCGAAGGCACATAAGGAAGTAGCGATGAAAGGAACAGGTGCTTTGTATGATCTCGGTTCACATTTAATTGACCAGGCATTGCAGTTATTTGGTATGCCAACTGCTGTGTTTGCTGATATTGCGGTGATGCGACCTGTATCGCATGTAGATGATTATTTTGAAGTGCTGCTTTACTATCCTTCATCAAGAGTACGCATCAAAGGAAGTTACCAGGTACGTGAAGCATTACCCGGCTATGTGTTACATGGCAGCAAAGGTTCGTTCATCAAACCAAAAACAGATATGCAGGAAGCACAATTGCAGGAAGGAATGTTACCTACTGATGAAGCGTACGGCATTGAACCCGAAACAGAAAAAGGATTATTGCATACTGAAATGGAAGGTAACATCATCAAAGAATATATTCCATCACGTAAAGGAAACTATACTGCTTATTACGAAGGCATTTACCAGGCGATCCGTAATAATGCCTCCCTTCCAGTAACTGCAGAAGAAGGAATGAATGTGATAAAAATTATTGAAGCTGCTTTTAAAAGCAACAGCGAAAAAAGAGTCATTGAATTATGAAGAATGCTTTCACGATATGCTTTGTTCTTATTTGTATAAATGCGTTTGCACAAAATAATTCTAAAGTTTGGGTAGCAGATAATGGAAACGGCACCTACAAAAACCCTGTAGTGAATGCCGATTACAGCGATCCCGATGCCATTCGTGTGGGCGATGATTATTATATGGTGGCATCTTCCTTCACTCATATCCCCGGCTTACCCATTCTTCATTCAAAAGATTTAGTGAACTGGAAATTAATTGGTCATGCATTAAAACGTCAACCACCTTTCGATCATTTTTCAACAGTACAACATGGTGGTGCTGTGTGGGCTCCATCAATCCGTTATTACAACAATGAATTTTATATCTATTACCCAGATCCTGATTTTGGTATCTATCTCATCAAAACAAAAAACATCAATGGACCATGGAGTGAACCAATAATGGTTGAAGCAGGAAAAGGTTTGATTGATCCTTGTCCGCTGTGGGATACTGATGGCCAAGTATATCTCGTACATGCCTTTGCCGGAAGCCGTGCAGGAATTAAATCAATCATTGTCATCAAAGAATTAAATAAAGAAGGAACAAAAACAATCAGCGAACCGGTGCTTGTATTTGATGGAAGAGAAACTGATCCTACATTGGAAGGTCCGAAGTTTTACAAACGCAATGGTTACTATTACATTTTTGCACCGGCAGGTGGTGTAAGTACAGGTTGGCAATTAGTACTTCGTTCAAAAAATGTATATGGTCCTTATGAACGTAAAGTGGTAATGGACCGGGGAACAACTCCTATCAACGGGCCGCATCAGGGTGCATGGGTTACAACTCAAACAGGTGAAGACTGGTTTCTGCATTTCCAGGACAAAGATGCATATGGAAGAGTGGTTCACCTGCAACCTATGCAATGGAAAAATGACTGGCCGGTAATTGGCATTGATAAAGATGGCGATGGGAAAGGTGAACCGGTGATGACTTTCAAAAAACCAACCGTTGGTAAAACTTACCCGATAACAACTGTTGCTGATAGTGATGAATTCAATTCACCAAGGCTCGGTTTGCAATGGCAATGGCAGGCCAATCCGCAACAATACTGGGCTATGCCAACGCCCAATGGTTTTTTGCGGATGTTCTCTGTACAAAAAACGGACTCATTTACTTCAGCCTGGAATTATCCAAACATCATTGCTCAGAAATTCCCCGCTGATGAATTTACAGCTACTGCAAAAATCTCCTTCAACCCAAAATGGGAAGGCGAACGGTTTGGGTTCATTGTACTGGGAGCAGATTATGCCTCCGTTTCCGTAGTAAAAAAGCAGGATGGCAATTATCTCTCTTTTGCAATTTGTAAAGAGGCCGATAAAGGCAAAAAGGAAACAGTACAGGATGGTGAAAAACTCAACAGTAAGGATATTTATTTCCGTTTAAAAGTGATAAAAGGAGCTGTGTGTGAATTCGGTTATAGTGAGGATGGAAACAACTTTAAAACAGTTGGTGAAAAACTGGTTGCAAAACCAGGACGATGGGTAGGTGCTAAAGTGGGAATGTTCTTTACACGACAGAATAAAACAAACGATGCTGGTGTGGTGGATGTAGATTGGTTTAGGATAAGCCCCCTCTAAATCTCTCCGCCGATTGGCGGAAGACTTGCCAACACACAGCCCTTGCGTTTCAAACTGTCTGATTGAATATTGAATGTAGTAGAGATGAAGATGTGGAAGAGATACTGTTGAATTAGTTCATAAAGCACCGTCCCTTCTCTACTGGAGAAGGGAACGAGGGTCAGGCGATTAATGTCTGACTCCGACAGAAACGTCGGAGATGAGGCCTAATAAAAAAATAAAAACGATTGCCATATGGAAAGAAGATCATTCGTCAAATACACAGCGGCAGCTGGTGCAGCTTTAATGTTGCATCCATTCTCCGCCATAGCTTCAGGTTCATCAACTAAATTAAAACTTGCTCTTGTTGGTACGGGTTCCCGTGGTTCTAGTTTATGGGGCAAACAAATTGCAACTGAATTTAAAGATGCATGCGAGTTTGTTGGATTGAGCGATATCAACCCCGGCCGTTTGGCTTATGCAAAAGAATACATGGGTGTCAGTTGCCCAACTTTTGCCAGCGTTGATGAAATGCTGAAACAAATCAAAGCAGATTATATCATTGTTACCACGGTTGACGCAACACATGATGAAATAATTATAAAAGCGCTCAATGCAGGCTTTAATGTAATTACTGAAAAACCAATGACAACCGACGAAGACAAGTGTCGGAACATATTAGCAGCAGAAAAGAAATCAGGGAAAAAAGTGGTGGTGGCTTTTAACTACCGCCACAGCGTTCATGCCATGCAACTGAAAGAATTGCTGGCAGCCAGCAGGGTTGGCAAAATTACTTCTGTAGATTTTAACTGGTACCTCAATGTGCACCATGGAGCTGATTATTTCAGAAGATGGCATGGCCGTATGAACAGAAGCGGATCCTTATGGGTGCATAAAGCCACGCATCATTTTGATTTATTAAACTGGTGGTTAAATTCTGAACCGGTTGAAGTATCTGCTTATGGCAGCCTTGAACATTATGGCAAAAACAATGCATACCGTGGCACTAAATGCCGAGGCTGCGAACACAAATCCAATTGCAAATTCTTTTGGGATATTACTGCAAACAAACACCTTGAAAATTTATATGTAAAAAACGAACAGCACGATGGATACATCCGTGATGGTTGTGTGTGGAGCAACGACATTGATATTTATGATAAGATGAGCGCACAGATCATTTATGCCAATGGTGTAACAGTAAACTATTCACTCACTACTTATTCTCCGTATGAAGGATGGCAAATTGCTTTCAACGGCATGAAAGGAAGAATTGAAACTTGGGAAGATATTCCTTATCTGCAAAAAATACAGGACGATCAGGGAAAACGTCATGCAATAGAAATGAGCAATGCAGATGATGCTATTAAAGGTGAAGTACGTGAAATTATGGCCTGGGATAATTTCGGAAAAGAACATGAAGTATATACAACTCCTAAAATAAGTGGCGGGCATGGTGGTGGTGATACCCGAATGCAACGCAGGATGTTTACCAATACAAATGATAATCCGCATCATGTAATGGCAGGAACAAGAGAAGGTGCTATGAGCATTCTCATTGGAATTGCCGCACGGAAAAGTATTCAGTTAAAACGACCTGTAAAGATCAGTGAGCTTACTGATTTGGTGCCAATGGCCAACAGGTTTTAAAAACAATACAGTATGATGAAGCATTTATTTTTTTCTGGATTTTTCTTATTGGCATTTGTGTTTGCAGTAAATGCACAAAGTAAAACCGAAACGGATGTTGCCAATGCTGTTGAACGGTTACGGAAAGCAATGATTGATGGAAATAAAACCGAATTGGAAACCCTCGTTTCTGACAAGTTGAGTTATGGACATTCAGGCGGGCATGTAGAAGGCAAAGCAGAGTTTGTAGATAAATTCGTTACTGGTAAATCAGATTTTGTAACAATTGATTTAACAGAACAAACCATCAGTATCAGCGGCAAGGTTGCAGTAGTACGGCATATTTTAACTGCAAAAACAAATGATAATGGCAAGCCGGGAGAAGCTCATATCAAAATATTGATGGTTTGGCAAAAGGAAAAAGGCAACTGGATTTTACTGGCAAGACAGGCTGTAAAAATTCCCTGACAGGAATGACCTCGTTCCCGATAACGATTGCGTAAATAAACAGTTTCAAATGCTTGAATATGCTGTAGTATAAAGGTAAACTTGTAACCCATTGTCATTTCTTTTTTTAACGATTTTATGCTGTAATGAAAAAAACGATTCTCATATTCTCTCTTGTTATAATTGAACTGGTTTCCTTTGCTCAGTTTAATGCTAAGATGCCGGTGATTATTGCTCCCAAGTTCAAAAAAGATACGATCAACATTAAAAAATTTGGCGCTGTACCCGATGGTAATACTCTCAACACGAAAGCCATTAACAATGCTATTGATGCCTGCAACAAAAAAGGTGGTGGTGTTGTGCTGGTTCCTGCA
Source organism: Chitinophagaceae bacterium (assembly GCA_031369435.1). GTDB lineage: Bacteria > Bacteroidota > Bacteroidia > Chitinophagales > Chitinophagaceae > Lacibacter. Next base: position 145 of record JANMOR010000538.1, on the reverse strand, counting down.
GGATTATGGTTAACAGGTCCGGTTGTTTTAAAAAGCAATGTGAATCTTCATTTAGCAACTGGTGCCACCTTATTATTTACAGATGATAAATCGCAATACCCATTAGTAAAAGCTAATTGGGAAGGTTTGCCACAAATGCGGAATC
>JANMOR010000530.1:0-3109 GCA_031369435.1 Chitinophagaceae bacterium | reverse complement strand
GAAAGTTAAGATGAATCTAAGAAATTATTCAATGCACTCTCTGCAGGAGGAAAAGTAACTGTACCATTAGATAAAATGTTCTGGGGTGCATACTTCGGCATGTGTACCGATCAGTTTAATGTGCAGTGGATGGTGAGTTATGATGAGAATTATCAATCAACGTGAAGTCTATTGAAGTAATATCCATCCCTGTTACTGACCAGGCAAAGGCAAAAGAGTTTTATGTAAAGCTTGGGTTCAGCATTATTGCTGAAGCTCCTTTTGATAATGGTAAAACATGGATCCAGTTAGGTTTTCCCAACCAGGCAACCACTATTACACTGGTGAACTGGTGGCCTTTTCATGAATCAAAAATGCCCGCCGGTTCATTGCATGGTATTTTTCTTGAGACGGAGAATATGGAACTAGAGATTGATGAACTGAGTAAGAAAGGAATTGAAGCAAGGATCATTGATGATACGCCGATGGGAAAATTTGCTCATGTACTTGATCCGGATGGAAATGCATTGGTCATCCATCAAAACAAATAATAACATCGATTTACTACCAGCAATACTTTCACTGAATGATAGAAGTTTTTAAAACCAACGTACTGGAGCTGCGGCAAACAGAACCTCTGCTGGCATTACTTCTGCATTCATTCCCCGGAAGTAAGGTCAATTTTGATCTGCATGATTGCGATAAGATCCTGCGGATTGAAAGTGCAAAGATCTGCATAGAACAGATTCTTGACATTATCCGTTCAAACGGCTTTTACTGCGAAGTGCTGGAATGAAGCTGCACTTATTCCCCATTTTAGTACCGCTCATAAATTCATCTGCAGAATATAGTCCGCCCTTTTTACCTTTAGTTGGTCACATGAGAATATCTGTCATACCGTTCAGGCGATGCAGTTATTCAATCTATTATTAACTGCATAAATCCAACTTGGAATGAAACGTGTTTTTCTGTTCAGCATTGTACTGCTGATATCTGCATTCAGCATTAGTATCGCACAAACCATCCCTTCACCCAAAGAACATTTTGGTTTTACTATTGGTGACAATTACAAGTTGGCCACTTATACTCAAACAGAAGCCTACTTTAAAAAAATTGCTGCAGCATCTGATCGTGTAAAACTGGTTGATATTGGTAAAACAGAAGAGGGACGCACACAATACATGATGATTGTTTCTTCACCTGCCAATATTAAAAACATCAGCCGTTATAAAGAGATCTCTCAAAAACTAGCAAGAGCAGAAAACCTTTCTGATGCTGAAGCTCATCAATTGTCAAATGAAGGAAAAGCTATAGTTTGGATTGATGGTGGACTGCATGCAACAGAAACAGTAGGTGCACATCAGCTCATTGAAACCATGTGGCAATTCGTTAGCAGGAAAGATCCCGAAACACTCCGCATACTGGATGATGCAATTATTTTATTTGTGCATGCAAATCCTGATGGGCAGGAACTCGTATCGAACTGGTATATGTGGAATGCAGACACATTGAAACGTTCATATAACAATCTGCCAAGACTGTATCAAAAATATATTGGTCATGATAACAACCGTGACTTCTATATGATGAACATGAGTGAAACAAAAAACATGAGTCAGCAGCAATACATTGAATGGATGCCGCAGATCTTATACAATCATCATCAAACGGGTCCTGCAGGATCAGTTGTAGCAGGCCCTCCTTACCGTGATCCTTTCAATTATGTATTTGATCCCTTACTGGTAACAGGTATAGATGGAGTTGGTGCAGCTATGATCAACCGGTTGAATGAAGAAGGCAAACCCGGTTATACACAACGTGCAGGTTCTGTTTTCTCCACCTGGTGGAATGGCGGCTTACGCACCACGGCTTATTTTCATAATATTGTTGGCTTGTTAACAGAGATCATTGGCAACCCAACACCGGCAAGAGTTCCATTGGTTCCAGCAAGATTGATCCCTAATGCAGCAACACCATTTCCAATTACTCCACAGGTATGGCTATACCGCCAGTCAATTGATTATTCTGTTTCGTTAAATTATGCAGTGCTGGATTATGCGGTACGTAATAAAGAACATGTGTTGTATAATATTTACCGCATGGGAAAAAATTCTATTGACAGAGGCAATCAAAATAACTGGTCACTATCGCCCAAAAAAATTGAAGCCATTAATGAGGCTTATAAAAAAGATCAGAAGCAACCGGAAGTTGCAAGTGCCGAACAACGATTTGTTGATACCATTCCTTCAAAATATTTTGATGTAGTATTTAAGGATGTTAATCTCCGTGACCCAAGAGGGTTTATTATTCCTGCTGATCAGGCAGATTTTTCTACAGCAGTAAAATTTGTAAATGCACTCCTCATGTCAGGTGTTCGTGTACACAAAGCCACTGCTGACTTTACAGTTGAAGGAAAAAAATATCCTGCCGGTTCTTATGTTGTAAAAGCCAACCAGGCTTATCGTCCGCATGTAATGGATATGTTTGAACCACAGGATCACCCCAATGATTTTTTATATCCAGGTGGCCCACCTGTTCGCCCGTATGATGCAGCAGGATGGACTCCCGCTTTCACCATGGGTGTACAATTCGATCGTATTTTAAATGGATTTGATGGCCCCTTTGAAGCAGTTGGTTATGGAGAAATTCAATCCCCTAAAGGAACATTCACCAACTCATCTGCAGGATATGTATTGGATCCACGGAGCAATAATTCTTTTATTGCGGTGAATGATCTGTTACAAGCTGGTGTTGAAGTGGTTCGTTTTAGTACAGGTGCATCAGCAGGTACTTTCTATGTTCCTGCAAATGCAAAATCAACTGCTGTAATAGAAAAGGCAGCCAAAGATTTTGGAGTAAATGCAACTGCTGTTACAAAAAAACCAGAAGGTTCAACTGTAAAAGCTTCACCTGCAAGAATAGGTTTATGGGATACTTATGGAGGCTCTATGCCTTCTGGCTGGATGCGTTGGATCTTTGAACAACATCATTTTAATTACACTGTGATCTATGCGCAGGATATTGATGCTGGTAAACTCCGTGAAAAATATGATGTAATTCTATTTGTAAGCGAAGGCATTCCCCCTGTAACAGCAGGGAGAGGCGGTTTCAGAGGACCAAGAGCTGAAGA
>JANMOR010000435.1:0-5672 GCA_031369435.1 Chitinophagaceae bacterium | reverse complement strand
TTTTATTCCTGCGTATGAAGAAGCAATCAGGATGGATCCCAATTATGGCCCTGCTTATTATTCATTATATGCTTTCTGGTATTTCAGAGATGTAGCAAAAGCAGAAACTTATTTGAATATTTATATCAATGCCATTGATGCTGATCCGCAGAATGATTATTACCGGATCGATTTAAAATATGCTTCAAGCAAATTTGCAGAAGCCATCAGCCAGAGTGATGCGATGATTACTAAGGTAGGAGCAAATGTCGTGAAGCCACGTATCTATCGTTTAAAAGGGTATAGCTATAAATCATTGGGACTTCAGTCTCTTGTAAATAAAGACACCCCGGCTGCCATCATCCATTTTGCTGATGCAAAGAAAAATATTGATGAGTTCTTCAAAAAATCCAAACCGGAAGATATAGTACCGAAAGATTATGAATTGCTTGGTGATATTGTTTCTTATACACCCGGCAGCGAAGCACTGGCCTATAGTTATTATGAAAAAGCGATGGATGTTGATACCGCTGCTGATAACAAAGCAGAATATATGCTCAAAGCTGTTGATCTTGCAAAAAGACAGAAAGATAAAAAAGCAACCGCTTATTGGTTAACTAAGCAATACAATACCAAAAAGACTCCTTCAAATGTTGATTTGTATAATTTAGGCCGTGCCTATTTTGATGCAGGAAGTGAAGGCGACTTTAATTACTATCGCAAAGCCGACAGTACTTTTGCTGTGTATACAGAAAAATATCCTGACCAGGCATTTGGTTATTACTGGCGTGCACGCAGTAACTGGAGTATTGATACCAGTATGATCAACGGTATGGCAAATCCACACTTTGAAAAATTTATTCAAATTGCATCAACAGGAAAAGATTCTGTTTCATTCCGTCCGCAAATAAAAATTGCATACAAATATTTCATAGGTTACAACATCTTTGTAAAGAAAGATTATAAAGTGGCCATTGAATATTGCGATAAGATCCTTGCAATTGATCCTGCTGATAAAGATGCATTGGATTATAAACGTCAGTTAACGGGAGCTAAAACGCCATCAACCGGCAGTTCAACAACTCCCGGAGCCGGTGGTACGCAAACAAAACCAACGGGTAGCAGTAAACCTGCCGGAACCAAATCGCCCACTACAGCAGCACAAAAGAAATAATTTTATAAGGTGATTAATAATTAAATGAATCCTCCGTTTTGAAACGGGGGATTTTTATTTTAGTGCAGGTAAATCCATCGTGCTGCCTTATTTTTGCGCTTCAAATTCTGCAACTATGAAATGGTTTTTCTTTTTACAGTCTGGTCCAGTTTCCCCGGTTGCAAAACAGATCAATGACTCATCGAATTATTTCCCCATCGGGATCCAGATCTTATTTGCAGTTGGGTTTGTTGCTATCATGATGTTGTTAACACATTTACTTGGCCCTAAGCGTGCCACTTCTCAAAAACTGGAAAACTTTGAAAGTGGAATTGAAATTCACGGCAATGCCCGCCAGCCAATGGCAGTAAAGTATTTCCTGGTGGCAATTTTGTTTGTGTTATTTGATGTGGAAGTGATCTTTTTTTACCCTTATGCTGTTAACTTTAAAGAACTGGGTTGGGGTGGTTTTATGGCTGTGTTGATGTTTGTAGGATTCTTTCTTTGCGGCTTTTATTATATCATTAAAAAAGGGGCTTTGAATTGGGAGGATTAATGTTGTTCATTTGAAAATTTGAAAATGTGCTGATGGAACTTTTTAAGCAGAATAGTGTTTATTAAGCAGGTAATTTTCAAATCTTCAAATTCAGAAATTTTCAAATTAGATTATTATGTCTCGTCCTGTACAATTTAATATAACTCCTAAACCGGTTGACTATAACGGGCACATCAGTATGGTGGACGCTCCCGAAGGTCATACTGGGGAAGGATTTTTTGCTACCAAGTTGAGCGAGGTAGTAGGTCTTGCACGTAAAAATTCCCTCTGGCCATTGCCTTTTGCAACTTCATGCTGCGGCATTGAGTTTATGGCAACCATGGGCAGTCATTATGATATTGCACGTTTTGGAAGTGAGCGGATTGCTTTTTCACCAAGGCAATGCGATTTGATCATGGTGATGGGGACCATTGCTAAAAAAATGGGACCCGTGTTGAAACAAGTGTATTTGCAAATGGCTGAACCCCGGTGGGTATTAGCTATGGGAGCTTGTGCCAGCAGTGGCGGCATTTTTGATTCTTACAGCGTATTACAGGGAATTGACCAGATTATACCTGTAGATGTTTATATTCCTGGTTGTCCCCCAAGACCTGAGGCCGTCATCGATGGACTTATGAAAGTACAGGACCTGGTAGGGAAAGAAAGTTTACGCCGCAGAAACAGTGAGCATTATCAAAAATTATTAGATAGTTACGGAATACAATAAAAGTATATGAGCAAATTTGAAAATTTGAAAATGGGGTAATAGATCGGTGGTGTTTCATTTTCAAATTTTCAAATCATCAAATTTTCAAATTGAAATGGCTTTAACCAACGAACAGATTCAAAACAAACTGACTGAAAAATTCGGAGAGCAGGTAACAGCTTTCGGTGAGCCTTATGGTATGCTTACATTCGAAGCACCAAAGGATTTGAATTTAAAAGTACTCCAGTTTTTATTCGATGACGAAACCCTCCGGTTTAAATTCTTAACCGATTTGCAGGCGGTACATTATCCAACAGATAAAGGAAGAGAGCTGGCTGTTGTGTATCATTTACATAACCTGCAGGATAATGTGCGTTTACGTTTTAAAGTGTTTACCGATATTAATACACCCGATGTATTTACAGCTACTCAACTTTATGCATCTGCCAACTGGATGGAAAGAGAAACTTATGATTTCTATGGTGTAAATTTTGTTGGTCATCCCAACCTTAAACGCATATTGAATGTTGACGAGATGGATTATTTTCCCATGAGGAAAGAATTTCCCATGGAAGAACAAACAAGAAGAGATAAAGACGATGAGATGTTTGGACGGGGAGGAAGTGTTAATTGATAATTGAATATTGATCATTTACAATGAGCGACGTACAAAATATATTATTACCCGAAGGATCAATTGAGAAGAAAACGGTTACTCTCAATCTTGGCCCGACACATCCTGCAACACATGGTGTTTTCCAAAATATTTTGGAAGTGGATGGTGAACGGATTGTTTCATCTGAATCAACCGTTGGGTATATTCACCGGGCATTTGAAAAAATAGCTGAGCGTCGTCCGTTATATCAAATCACTACATTAACCGATCGGTTGAACTATTGCAGCAGCCCCATCAACAATATGGGCTGGCATTTAACCTGTGAAAAATTGTTGGGTGTGAAAACACCTAAGCGTGTAGATTACCTGCGTATCATCATCATGGAACTGGCACGGATCAGCGATCATTTGATCTGTAATTCTATTGTTGGTGTTGATACAGGAGCCTTCACCGGATTTTTGTATGTGATGCAGTACCGTGAACTGATCTATGAAATTTATGAAGAGATCTGCGGCAGCAGGTTAACAACCAATATCGGCCGTATTGGTGGTTTTGAACGCAACTTTACACCGGTAGCATGGCAAAAGCTTGAAAAGTTTTTAAAAGAATACCCTGTTGTTTTAAAAGAGTTTGAAAATTTATTTACACGTAACAGGATCTTTATGGATCGCACCATTGGTTGTGGTCCTATCAGTGCAGAACGTGCATTGAACTACGGGTTTACCGGTCCAAACTTAAGAGCTGCAGGTGTTGATTATGATATACGGGTTCATACACCTTATTCTTCTTACGAAGATTTTAATTTCACTATTCCTGTTGGAACAACAGGCGATTGTTATGACCGCTTCCTTGTACGCAACCAGGAAATGTGGCAGAGTTTAAGTTTAATTGAACAGGCATATCAAAAGATACAGGATATGAAAGGCGCAGAAGCAGAAGTCTATCATGCCAATGTGCCTGAGTATTATTTGCCGGAGAAGAAAGATGTGTACACCAGTATGGAAGCGCTCATCTGGCATTTTAAAATCATTATGGGTGAAATAGAAATGCCGAAAGGTGAAGTTTACCAGAGTGTGGAAGGAGGTAATGGCGAGTTAGGATTTTATTTGATCAGCGATGGTGGAAGAACACCGTACCGTTTGCATTTCCGCAGACCTTGTTTTGTTTATTACCAGGCTTATGAAGAGTTGGTGAAAGGAAGTATGTTAAGCGATGCCATTGTTGTAATGAGCAGTTTAAATTTAATAGCAGGCGAAATGGATGCGTAATAATTGATAATTGAATAACTGATAATTGATAATGAAGTTTTCTGAAGATAAATTAAAGCAGGTGGAGGAAATCATCTCTCACTATCCTGAAGGCAAACATAAAAGCGCCTTGCTTCCTTTGTTGCATATGGCACAACAGGAAAATGGGGGATGGCTGAGTGCCGATGCAATGGATTATGTTGCCAGCCTGCTTCGTATTGCATCTATTGAAGTGTATGAAGTGGCTACTTTTTACAGCATGTATAATTTACAACCCGTTGGTAAAACTTTATTTGAAGTTTGTCAAACCGGCCCCTGCATGCTCAATGGAAGCGACGATATTGTTGCATATATTTTTGAAAAGCTCGGCATTAAACCCGGACAAACAACTGCGGATGGTTTGTTTACGTTGAAAACAGTAGAATGTTTGGGTGCATGTGGTTATGCGCCGATGATGCAGTTGGGTCCTGACTACCGTGAGCATTTGAGCAAAGAAAAAATAGATGCATTAATTGCAGAAGGAAAAGCAAAAGCCAATTAAGATGACCAAGAAAACAACGATGCTTATTGGTTTTTTACTTTCAACATCAGCAATGATTGTCATCATCGTTTTTCTGATGACAAAGGATAAAGCAGCAATGCGTCCGTTGTTATTTGTTGGAATAGGGTTGGCACTTGTTTCATTAATACTCAGAAACCTGTTACGTTTTAAACCGGATTGGTTTAAAGATGATGGACAGGAGAATAAGTAACCTTTATCATTTAAAAGAAGCAACATGAATGCAATTGTTCCATATCTCAACTTTAACGGTAATGCAGCCGAAGCACTTGCTTTTTATAGCAAAGCATTAAACGGTGCAGTGGAATTTCAACAAACATTTGGCGAGTCACCAATGGAAGTGCCTGATGAATTCAAGGATAAGATCATGCATGCTACTTTTCGTGCAGGTGAGTTATCATTTATGGTTTCAGATTGTATGCCCGAGCAAAAAGCAGATGCCGGAACAAACCTGAGCCTGTCATTGAATTTTACTGATGCTGACAGCATCAACAATACATTTGCAGCATTGAGTGATGGTGCAACTATCACTATGGAATTGCAGGATACATTCTGGGGTGCACGTTTTGGCATGTTGAATGATAAATATGGTTTTCAGTGGTTATTTAATTATGATTTGCCGAAAGAAGAAAATAAAAGCTAACAGCTGAAAATATATAATGGGTAGAAAATTACTTTTAGATAAAGCACATATTGAAGGCATCAGGAATTATGATGTGTATCGCCGTGAAGGTGGTTACCGTAGTGTGGAAAAAGCAATCAAGACAATGACCCCAGAATCCATTGTTGAAGAGGTAAAGAAAAGTGGTTTGCGTGGCAGAGGTGGTGCAGGTTTCCCAACGGGTATGAAATGGAGTTTTTTGGCAAAACCTGAAGG
>JANMOR010000411.1:0-2611 GCA_031369435.1 Chitinophagaceae bacterium | reverse complement strand
CAGGCTGACGAGCAATCCCTTCAACTGCGCTGGCAGAAGCGTTACCTTGACCGATTCCAGGGCCGAGGTTCACCACGCCAGCTCATCACCTGTGCATTGGGTGCTAAACCACCTTCAAGTATTTCATCCCAGCCAATCAATGTTTTGCCTTTGCTATTGAGATATTTTTCAATACGCTGTACAAAATAACTCTGCAGTTCATGTTCATCTTTTAAGTTAAGACCCTTCATTCTTTTTTGGCAGGCAGGGCATTGTTTCCAATGTGTTTTAGGACTTTCATCGCCGCCGATATGCACATACTTTGAAGGAAACAAGGCAATCACTTCATCCAATACATTTTCTAAAAATTTAAAGGTTGAATCTTTACCTGCACAAAACACATCATCAAACACTCCCCATGTTTCCTGCACTAATTTGATACGTCCCTTTGTTTGTTCTTCCACACTTTTATTGGAGATCATATTTTTTGGAATGACCGTTGGTTGATTTGGAAAGCAACTCAGCCATGGATAAGCAGCAATAGCCGCACTGCTATGACCGGGCATTTCAATTTCCGGGATCACTTCAACAAAACGATCTTTTGCATACTGTACTACTTCTTTGATTTGGGCCTGTGTATAAAAACCACTGTAAGGCTTGTTGTCGGTGCCTTTGCCGGGATAGCGACCAATAATCGTTCCATTCCGTTTACTGCCAACAGCAGTCAGCTTTGGATATTTTTTAATCTCTATGCGCCAGCCCTGATCTTCTGTTAAATGCCAATGAAATGTATTGAGCTTGTGCAAAGCGAGGTAATCAATATACTTTTTTATGAATGATACCGGAGCAAAATGACGGCCAACATCCAGATGCATACCACGATAATCAAAACGGGCACGATCATAAATCTCAACAACAGGAATTTGTTTTTTACCCGTTGTATTAACAGGTAATAACTGAATCAATGTTTGAATACCGTGAAAAGCTGATTCGTCAAAATTGGCATCAATGCGTATCCCTCCTTCTGTTACAGAAAATTTATAAGCCAATGCACCTCCTGTGGGCATACGGGTAGCGAATAAAACAATATCCGCATTAAAATTTTGTGGCACCAGCTTTACTTCAATATTGTAATATTTCTTCAAGTAGTTTGTGAGATAGGAAGTTAAAGGATCATCCGGCTTCATATCAGCAAAATAATTGGCCAGCGTTATTTTGTTCTTAAGCGTGTAAGAACCTTTGCCAACCGTTGTTTCGAGAGGCTTCGGAATAATGTTGATTTCCTGCGCAGCAAGTGAGACAGACAGAAATAAAAAGAATAACGGCAATTGCAATTTCATAAATACATACTATTTAGTTATTTCAATACGGGTAAAATAATATTGGATGCATTCTTTGCATCATGCCATATTTTAATGATTGCTTTTTGATAATCGCTTTCAGTTGCTTCGTAAATGTTTACAAACTTTTGTGGATTACGATCAACCAACGGAAACCAACTGCTTTGAATTTGAATCATGATACGATGACCTTTTTGAAATGTATGTGCTACATCAGGTAATTCAAATTTTACTTTCTCTACTTTGTTTGGAGTAAATGCAACAGGTATTTCAAAACTGTTTCTGAATTTTCCACGCATCACTTCACCACGCACCAGCATTTGATAATCACCCATGGGATAACTGCCTGCACCTTGGCGTCCCATTCCTGGTCTGTCGCTCGGATAAGTAAAGTCGCTGGGGAAAACATCAATCAGTTTTACAATAAAATCAGCATCGGTTGTTGATATACTTGCCAATAAATCTGCAACCACTGTTCCAGCAAGTGTTACATCATCAGTTAACACTTCTGTTTGAAAAGAAAGTACATCAGTTCTCCTGTTTGCAAAACGCTGATCATCGGTCATATAAGCAACAGTGCGGCTGAAGTGTACATCTTCTGTATAAGGAACAGGTTTAGAAGGGTCGCTTACATATTCGCTGAAACTCTTTGCAGCAGAAGGTTTGCTCCAGTTTAGTTTTCCGTTCTCTTGCAAGAACATCGGTTTATTTTCAACATTGCCTGCAGGCCATTGTGTAAAGTTTCTCCATTTATTTTCTCCTGTGAAGAAGATAGTTGCTTCAGCTAAGTCAGCCACATTTGCTTTTCCTTCGAGATGATGCATGAAGAAAGGAATTTCAATTTCATTCTGATACCAGGTAGATGTGTTGCTCCCGAATTGTGCATTACCCATCTTTGTTCCATCGGTACTTGCCCATTGCCCGTGATACCATGGCCCCATAACAATACGGTTATTATTTTTTGCTTTCTTTTCAATGGCTTCGTATGTACGCCATGCACCATAACAATCTTCTGCATCAAACAAACCACCCACTACTAATGTTGCTGTATGATTGGGAACATTGTTCACAAAGTTCCGAACGTTTCGTGCTTTCCACCATTCATCATAGTTGGGATGTTTGTACATCTCATGCCAAAACGCAATACTGTCGCCAATTAATTTTGCCAGGTTTTTTGTGCTGCCGGCGTCTAAATAAAATTTATACGCATCTTTTGTAGGAAATTGAAAACCCGTTGAGCCAACTGTTGTAGGTTTTGGTCTTGGTTTACCAAAAGAGGAATAAAACGAAAA
>JANMOR010000404.1:0-1560 GCA_031369435.1 Chitinophagaceae bacterium | reverse complement strand
GCTTCAGTTGCAGAAGCTACATGCAGTTTCTGATAAATACTTTTTACATGATCTCTTACCGTATGATAAATGAGAAAAATATTTTCGGCAATGCGGGGCATGGGCATACCTGTAGTAAGTAATTGGAGGATTTCTTTTTCCCGTTCTGTAAGCTGATAGTTTGTACTTGTTAACGAAGGGGCAATAAACTGTTGAAACAGGGTAACGACTTTTGTTGCTACGGTGGGATTAAATGCAACGCCGCCATTATATACATCTGTTACTGCTTCCAGCATTTTTACAGGGGAAGTGTTTTTTAAAATATATCCATTAGCACCGGCACAAAGCGCTTCAAATATTTTTGTATCATCTTCAAAAACGGTTTGTATTAAAATGCGTACTTCATTGAATTCTTTTTTTATCAGTCTTGTTGCCTCTATTCCATTGATGCCACTCATTTCAATATCCATCAACACCACATCGGGGTTGCTTTTTTGAATATCATGTTTCCAGTTATTGCAACTGGTAAAAGAACCTGTGCAGGTAAAACCAGGGGAACCATTTAAAATGGAACGATAGGCATCCATCATGATGGGATTGTCTTCAAAAATGGCGACTCTTATTTCTTTTTCGTTATTCACTATACAAATGTAGGTTGATGGTTGATGATTTGTACACCCCCCGATTGGGGTATTTACAGTTCGAGTACAATTTCGGTTCCTTTGCCTGCTGCTGTGTTGATTTGCAGATTTGCTCCAATTTCATTCGCTCTTACTTTCATATTTGCTAATCCATTGCCGGTTGATGTTTCATTGATTGAAAAACCCTTTCCATCATCTTTTATTGAAAGCGCCAGTTGCTGATCGTTAAGCTGAATAGAATAATAGATGTTTTTACAGTGCGAATATTTAATGGCATTGTTCAATGCTTCTTTGCTGATGAGATAAATGGATTTACGCTGCTGTATGCTGAGTTCTTTCCCTGCTATTTCAGGCAGATGCTGAAAATGTACCAGTATATTTTTGGGAACAGCAGTAGTAACACTGTAAGCTTTTAGTTTGCTGAGAAGAATTGATAATGATTCTTTGTTGGGCTTCAGCAACCAGGCCATGTCACTAACTTTTTCAATTACTTCACCGGTGTAGAGATTAATTTTTTGTAGCAGTTCAGTTGCTGATCCATTGTTGGGTTCTGTTAATTGCTGCTGCGCCAACTGACTTAAAATATTAATACCGCTGAGTGAAGAGCCGATATCATCGTGCAGATCACGGGACACCTGCAGTAACGCATCCTCTCTTGTTTGAAATTCTTTTTCCAGTAATTGTTTTTTGTGCTGCAGCTGTCTTCTGCGGCTGATGGTAAAAGAAAGCAGTAAAAGGATCACCGCTGATAAAGTAAAAGCAGTTGTAAAAATAAATATGCGTGTTACTTCGTCCATTTTAAAAAAGCGGTAAAACCAAGCCAAAGAAAAATGTGCAGTACTAAAAACAATTACTGGAAAAAGAATTTCAAACAAGAGAGGATGCGTTACTGCAGGTGTCCCGTGATCTGCACGATGATATCGGCTCTTCACTCAGCGGT
>JANMOR010000399.1:0-5911 GCA_031369435.1 Chitinophagaceae bacterium | reverse complement strand
AGGTTTAATTCATAACCCGCCATTACAATGGGAGAAAAGCCGGGCTTGAATCTTCCTGTTGCAAAATTGGTGATCACCGGTTCATTCTTGTCAAAATAAATAGCGGTACGTCCTTTAAATGGAAGATTGTCTAATTTCTTTTTTGTTTTTACATCAAACTCCACAAATCCTTTGGTGCTGTCTTTATCTTCTACCCCCCGCTGGTTGGTGCCGGGCAAATAAATACCGTTGAAAATAAACGTTGCACTGTCATTGGTTGTGATCAGTTCCCAGCAACCGGTTCGGCTTGGCACACTGTCGCATGGTAAACAATAAGGAGACATGTCTTTGATCTCAATCGTCTTTGCATCCATGGCAGATGGCAAACTGATATCGAGTAAAATTTTCCGAGCAGGGCCTTCACCATTATTTTGAAAACGGATCTTATAAGCAAGCGCTTTATGTTTGCTCAATGTACGGTAGCTCAACCGCCCTTGTTTCAAATTCATTTTATTGGGATCATGCGATGTAACAATGGGAATATTGAGCTGGTGCATATATACATCACCACTATCAGGAACAAATAATCCTGTAATAACAATTGTTGCATTGGTATCCTTGATCATGCCCGGAGTTACATAGAGGTTGGCGAACATAAACTGCGATTGCTCCTGCATATTCTTTACATCAACTGCAAACACATTGTTGTAACCTTTCAGGGTGTTCATCAAAAATGTTTTACTCTCTGCTCCTGCAAATTTCTTCTCTTCTTTAAAATGGGAAGCAGGGCTTCCGCTGCTGGTCAATAATAAATTATCGAATGGACGAACAGCCGCAATTGTATTTTTATCGGTTGCCAATGCAGCATCATGATACAATCGAAAACCGGCAGTATCAAATGAATTCTGCCCGAACTGTTTTTCATTAATGAAGAGATATATTTTCCCATTCACCGCCACATCGTTTTTCCAACCGGCCATTAAGAGCATGGTATCGCCGGGTTTGGCCATACAGTTATACTTCAATTCAAAATGGCCATTGGCTTTAAAGAAATTATTTTCAGCTGGTGATACTGATGCTAAATACGTTTTGTTTACCTGTTTAATTCCAACTTTCGTTGGTTTACGTCCGGGCTTTTTCCCATCGTCGTAATTATTAACGGCATAGAGGATGGCTTCATAATCACCCACTTTATCATAGATATGTTCTGGGTTTTCTGCTGTACTGAAATGACCATCACCAAAATCCCACAGATAAGTATAGAAAGGTTTGGGTGCGCCGGGTATTTGCGTTAATGCCGGAAGATTGGCTTTAAAAGAAATTTTATTTTCTTTTTGAATGACTCTAACAGCAGTATCGCTCTGTGCAAATGTTTGAGCAAAGCAGAAGAGCAGGAAAATATGAGCAAGTATTTTTTTCATGTTGTGATAAGGGTAGATCATCAGGGATGGCAAACTGTTACCCTAAAGTATAAAAATCTTACTTTTAAATCAACTAAAGCTTTTTTCCTGCACTCCGATCAGAAATATATTGATGCCCTGCTTACACATGATCAGCGATTGATCAGTGAAATCTATCAACGGTTTGCTCCTAATATGAAAGCATATCTGTCATCCCGTGGCTGCAATGAAGAAGATGCAGGTGATGTGTTCCAGGAAGCATTGATTGATATTTATAAACTCGCCAACGATAAACAGTTTGTCCTCACCTGTCCGTTTGAAGCATTCTTGTTGCTGGTATGCAAGCGAAAATTTTTTAACAAAACGAAAAAAACTTCGCTCACTGTGGTAACAAATGGCGAAGAAGAGGCATATACCAATATACCGGGCGATGCAAACGCTTCAGCAGAAGAGCATCTCAACCAGTTAAGTCGAGAACAATTGGTGATGAGTATGCTTGAACAGATGGGTAATTGCAAAGAAGTTATCCTAAAGAGTCTGCTGAAGAAACCACAGGAAGAAATCGCTGAAGAATTAGGCATGACCTATGCCTATTACCGCAAGCGAAAAAGTAACTGTATGGGCGAGCTGACAGAACTGGTACATAACAACCCTCAATTTAAAGATCTGATACCATGAGCTACACATACGACGATATAAATGCATACATCAACGGTGAGATGAGTCCTGAAGAACAAGGGACGTTTGAACAACAACTCAAAGTTGATGATCAATTGAAAAAGCAGCTGGAAGAATTTCGTTTCCTGCAAACAACCATTGATAAACATCAGCAGGCAGAACAAACTTTACCTGAACTGAAAAAGATTTTAACTCCACTAACTCAAACTCATTTTCGTAAAGCAGAACAACAAAAGAGTGGCAGAGTGATTTCAATGAACCGTATTGTTACCGGCCTTGCATTAGCAGCTTCCATTGCATTGATCTTTTTCCTGGTAGTTCCCGGTGTTTCTGTTGATGGATATCCTGTGGATGATATGAGTGGTGCTATTACAAGAGGTAATGAAACAGAATTGGCGAAAGCTGCACAATTGTTCAATGAAGAAAAATATCCAGAAGCAGTTGCTGCTTTTCAGCAATTGAAAACAGGCAGCCCTGCTGATGCAACAATCAATTATCATCTCGGTATCAGTTTACTCAAGACAAATGACTATACAAATGCTCTGCCTTTGTTTGAAGGATTAACCAAAGGCGAATCGGTTTATAAAGAAGAGGCGAATTTCTTTGCCGCACTGGCTGCTTATCATTTACAGCAGAATGATAAAGCCAAACAATATGCAATGGCGGTGAAGAAAGAAAGTAAGTATTATAAATATGCAAAGAAGTTGTTGAAGAAGATTAAGTAAGATGCTATTTCTTCTCTCCCAAAAACTCTAATCCATTTGAAACAGCCTGGTGAAAAATATTCGCATGTTTCTTACCTATAATAAAATCAAACCGAAGATGCAACTTGCCGAAAGACGACTTTAATTTTTCATAAAGTTGCTTTGCATCTTCTTCCATGATCTTTCCTTCTTCACCAACAGCAATATAAACTGCGGTTTTATTGCCAATAGTGTTGATGGGTTTATTCAATAATGATTCTTTGTCCCACCATAAACTGGGACTTACAATGATATAATCAGTAAACAGTTGTGGTTTCTTGAGCAGAATTTCCGTTGCCAGCAACCCTCCCAGCGATTGCCCGATCAGCATCCTGGAAGAATTTGTTTTGAATTGTGCACTGATATACGGCTGCAATTCCTTTTCAATAAAGCGTATAAATTTTTCAGAACTACCTGTTGTGGGAAAATCTTTTTTATCCTTTTCAATGGTAGTAGGAAATGTAAAATCTCTTCTCCTGTCTACATTGGCAATTCCAACTACAATAGATTTCTGCAACATGTTCACCCAGGGAAACGTAAAAAACTGTACTAACCCCGTTACATGTATAAAATCTTCATCTGCCGAGCCATCAAGCAAATAAATAACTGCATAAGTAGATTCAGCATGATACCCTTCGGGCAAATAAATATTCAGGGTTCTTGTTTCATTCAGCTCTTTTGAAACCAGTTGCCTGATCACCCCCAATGGAAATATTTTTTCATTGGTTGCTTTTGTTTGTGCGTTGATTCCAATTGCACAAAAGAATATCCATAAACTACTGAGTAAAATGCGGTGCTTCATAAATTAAGTTGCTTAATGTTTTATCCCAGGTATACTTCCAGTAATCCTTCCGGCAGTTCCACTGTTACCTGTTTCTTTTTATGATTGATTGTGCGGATGGTTTCTTCATGCAATG
The DNA here is from genome assembly GCA_031369435.1 of Chitinophagaceae bacterium. Lineage (GTDB taxonomy): Bacteria > Bacteroidota > Bacteroidia > Chitinophagales > Chitinophagaceae > Lacibacter. Next base: position 2,194 of record JANMOR010000399.1, on the reverse strand, counting down.
GTATCAACACTTCTTTACCTTCAATTTCCAGCCTGCATAAGATTTGTAATGGTTGTTCAATTACTTCCAGCACATTGCCCAATTCTTTTTTACCATCAATCATTAAATATCCAATCAATGAAATGGGTGCTGTTTTACCGGCATGCTTTTTAAAATCATCTTCCCGCAGCCAAACTTTTTTTGGTGAAATTTTTTTGGCTGCTTCCTTGCTTGCAATTCCATCAATCGTTATAAATACTTCTTCATCATTCTTGATCTTGGTGGCTGTAATAAAGTAAGGGAGAAATTTATCTTTTGCTTCTTCAATAAACAATACTTCTAATCCTTTGAGTGAAGTTTTTTTTCCAAGATTGTGTTTCAATACCACTTCCCCGTTTAATCCGAATGTCCCTACAATTTGTCCGATGCTGAAGTATTGTTCCATTGTGCAAATATAAGGTGGCCCCTTCCAACCCTACAGCCCCTTTCCGATCCCGCATATAAGCGGGACCATCAAAACACAGCCCATGCTTATCATAGAGGTAGAGTTATTTTCAGTTTTATTTTATTGCTGATGTGGAAGGAAAAAATGTTTGGCAGTATTCTGCTGCACCGCTCCTTCTCTTTTGGAGAAGGAGATGGAGGATGAGGCCTCACAGCCCAAACTTATTTGAGAGTTTAAGTAATGATCGGTTATATTTTATTGCTGATGTGGATGCAAAAAATGTTTAATTAAATTCTATTGCACCGTCCCTTCTCTACCGGAGAAGGGAAAGAGGGATGAGGCCTGCCAAAAAAAATCCCCTGAAAAATCAGGGGATCCTTTATGAAGATTAATGCAATATTATTCTCCTTGTGCAGGTGCAGACTCAGTACCACCGGCAGCTTCCTCTCTACGTGGAGCAGGTGTGTAAGGACGGCGTTGATAGTTACCACCACTGCGTTGTTTAAAACGGCTACGGCGTGCTTCATCTCTTTTCTTAGCTTCAGCAGCTTCGTGTTCAGCATGCCACACCTGGAATTTCTCCATAGCTGCAGCCTGATCGAACAAACCAAGAGTTACACCACGTAACAAATGTTTTAGGTACAATACACCTTTGGTAGAAAGGATTTTGCGAACTGTATCAGTTGGCTGTGCTCCTTTCGTTAACCACTCCAGTGCTTTCTGACGATCGATCTGGATCACAGCAGGCTCTGTAACAGGATTGTAAGTACCAATTTTTTGAATAAATTTTCCATCTCTTGGGGCTCTTGCGTCGGCCACTACGATGAAATAGAAAGGTCTCTTCTTAGACCCGTGTCTTTGCAGTCGGATTTTAACTGGCATCGTAAATTAAAATTTAAATGCGTGAATAATTAGGTTATCTTAAATAAGAGCTGCAAAAATAATGGCTGAGAGGCAAACTTCCAACCAATAAAATATTAAATTTTACTTTCTTCCCATACCCGGCATCATTCTACCGCCCATGGGCATTTTGTTCATCATGCTCATCATTTGCTTCATTTGCTCAAATTGCTTCATAAAAGCGTTGATTTCGGCAATATCTTTTCCAGATCCGTTTGCAATCCGTTTGCGTCTGCTCTGATCAATCAGGTCGGGGTTGCTCCTTTCCTGCGGTGTCATTGAGCCAATAATGGCTTCTACTCCTTTGAACGAATCATCGCTGATGTCCACATCTTTCATGGCTTTGCCCATTCCGGGAATCATGCCCATCAGGTCTTTCAGGTTGCCCATTTTCTTTATCTGCTCCAGCTGTTGCCTGAAATCTTCAAAGTCGAATTGATTTTTACGAATCTTTTTTTCTAATCTCCTCGTCTGTTCTTCATCAAACTGTGCCTGTGCTTTTTCAACCAGCGATGTAATATCACCCATCCCAAGGATCCGTTGCGCCATACGATCGGGATAAAACACATCCAGTGTTTCCATCTTTTCTCCACTGCTAACAAACTTTATGGGTTTGTTTACGGTGTATTTGATAGAAAGCGCCGCACCACCTCTTGTATCGCCATCCAGTTTGGTTAAAACCACGCCTGTAAAATTGAGTCGGTCGTTGAATGCCTTGGCTGTATTCACCGCATCCTGCCCTGTCATACTATCCACCACAAACAAAATCTCATTGGGGTTGGCAGCAGCTTTTATATCAGCTACTTCTTTCATCAACACTTCATCAATGGCCAGTCGACCTGCAGTATCAATGATAATTACATTCTTGTT
>JANMOR010000352.1:0-1871 GCA_031369435.1 Chitinophagaceae bacterium | reverse complement strand
CTGAAATGACCGCTCTTGCCAAAATGAATATCAGAAAGAATCAGTGCCTGTTGTTCTTCCCAATACAAACAACTTTCGGGAGATAACCAGAGTGTTTGATCCTGTAGATTAAATTTTGTTGGTTGCTGCATGATTGTATGCAAATGTAAGGCCGGTAAGAGTGGAAAAACATGTTGGAAAGAAGCCAGGAAAACAGGTATACCATACTTATAGCAGAAAGATGAAATTCATCAGCATGTTTAAAGTAGGGCATACCTAAATCACCTTATTAATGACATTTCCTGAAACGGGCTTTATTCTATTTTTTATTTTCTGCTTTTGTTTTATCGGTTTGATCAGCAGGATCAGGAGGCGGGAGTGTAGCCAGGCTTTCATCACACCATTTTTTGATAGCTGCTTTTTGCCCGGCAGTTAGCTTCGCATACCTGTGAATAAACGTATAACTTTCCAAAGGCATTTTTCCTTCCGTTACAAACTCCTCTATTTCATTGAATTTTTTGCGTTGACGTTTTGGAGTGTAGATTACAAATTCAGAAAAGTTCAATTCTTTTTTTCCTTCATTTACATGATCCTGCAACCACCAGGCAACGGGCTGTACATGATAATACCAGGGATATTTTGTGTGATTGCTGTGGCAATCGTAACAGGAAGTTTTTAAAATAAGGGCAACGTCATCGGATGTTGCAAACTTTGTAGCAACATCATTCGGGAAAGGCCCTGCAGATATATTTTGTTTGGGACGTATAAACTGGATGATGATAAAAGCTGCTAATAAAACGTACAATATCTTTTTTAACATGTTGGCTGATTTTGATAAAAATAGGAATAAAACTGATAGGATGATGAGCGAGGAAGTTGAGAAATTGATTGGATAAAAAGTTGATAGGTTTTCAACTTGTTTCTTTTCAACTTTCTAACCTTTCAACTATTCCCATTTACTCAACTGCGCCTGCATCCTTACAATACGGTCTTCCAGTTTTTCGCTTGACAGGTTGTTGCGGTTCAATCCATCTGCAATGATGGGGAAACTCAATGGTGTAAACTGTTCAGGGAATGTAAGTACAATTGTACTGTTATTGATTCTTGCAAACGCATTTCGTAATCTTACTTCTTCCATTTGCTGATCAAACACTTCCTGGTAGGCCTGCCGCAACAAAACATTTTTTGCATCATATTCACTGAACACATTAAACAATAAACTGGCTGATGCCTGCAGATGGCGGGCTTTTGTTTTTTCACCTGGTGATGATTGTACAATCAATCCGCCGATCACTGCAATATCCCTGAACTTTCTGCGGGCCATTTCAGTAGCATTTACACTTCGGTGTATATCAGCCATTAAATTTTCTAACGTAAATAATTCTGCTGCATTTGTATCATCCACAGGAATGGGTTGATCGCATAACAATTCAAATCCATAATCATTCATGGCAATGGAAAAAGTAAGCGGTGCAATTTTGCCGATGCGGTAAGCAAGGATAGCACTCATGGCTTCATGCACCTGTCTTCCTTCAAACGGATAAACCAGTAAATGAAAACCATCTTTACTTTCATGCTGTTCAATCAGCAGCTCATCAGCTTTTGGAATATGCGAAAGCTCCTGTTGCAATTCGAATAAAGAGGAGAGATGTTGCAACTCCGGAACAGGGTTGGCCAATGCCTTTTTATCTGACCCGATATAATCAACTACTTCATTAAATGTTTCTCTCAGCTTCTGTCCAAGGTTGGCCGTTAAACTCATACGTCCTCCATTCCAACTCGGTACAATTGTTTTTTTAGAAGTTGACTTACGAACAAAGGCTGTCATGTCTTTGATCTGCACCAGTTCTAAATTTCTGCCGGCTAAAATAAATGAATCACCTGGATCCAGC
>JANMOR010000324.1:0-2037 GCA_031369435.1 Chitinophagaceae bacterium | reverse complement strand
GCAATATCAGCAATATCATCGCTACCACTTCCCCAAGAAAATTGAACAGGTCCGTTTAACGTATCAAGCTTTATTGCTAAGCCATCAATTACATTTCCACGTTGATCTTTTTTTGGAGCACTCACTAATTTTTGAACAGCTCTTGCTAAAGCCTGATCATCATTAGTCCAAACAGGCAAGCCAACTGTTTTAATATTTTTATACATGGCTTCAGCAATGGATTTATTAAAATGCCCCGGCCATGCGGTGCCGAGTAAACGATGTTTGACTGTTGTGTTCGTCATCATTGCTGCACCATTGGCAATACGGATACCATCTTCATACATTGATTTAATGTCTTCATAAGTACGTTCACGGAAATAATACCATACGGCTGCTTTTGACGGAACAACATTTGGTTGATCGCCACCATCTGTAACAACATAATGTGAACGTTGAGTTGGTTTGAGATGTTCCCGTTTATAATTCCATCCAACATTCATCAATTCCACTGCATCCAATGCACTCTTGCCACGCCATGGAGCACCGGCCGAATGTGCAGAGCTTCCTTCAAACTGAAATTCAACAGATACCAATCCATTATTTCCTGCATCGCCCCAACTCACACCTAAATTATTTCCAACATGTGTAAAGATGCAGGCATCCACATTTTTAAATAAACCATCACGGATATACCATGCTTTACTGCCAACCAATTCTTCTGCAATGCCGGGCCATATCATTAAAGTGCCGGGCAATTTTTCACGTTCCATAATTTTCTTTACTTCAATGGCTGCAAGAATAACTAACGGCAAACCTGAGTTATGTCCTTCACCATGCCCCGGCGCATCTTCCACAATCGGACTCTTATACGCAACACCTGGTTTTTGTGAAGCTTTGGGAATGCAATCCACATCACTGCCTAATGCAATATATGGTTTGCCATTTCCCCATTTGGCGATCCATGCAGTTGGCATGCCTGATACTCCACGTTCAATCGTAAAGCCATTCTGTTCTAAAATTTTTGTGAGATAAGCACTTGTTTCTGTTTCCTGGAAACCCAACTCTGCAAAGCTGAACACCATATCAACCATTACCTGTGCATCTTTTGCTTTTGCATCAACAGCAACCATCACTTCTTTTTTCCATGCATCTGTTTTTGTTTGCGGAATGGGTTTGGGCTGTGCAGTAAGTAAAGATGAAAATAAAAGACAAACGAAAAGGCTGAATACTGTTCTCATGCTGATTGGTTTTGTTGTGACGGCAGTAATTTAACTAAAAATCAAACAAGATGTTTGATTCCCAGTTCAGGATATTTTCCTTCAATGGTAGAAAAGTAAGTGATGATCTGTTTAAAATCGTCGGCTTCATTTGCTGAAGGATAAATGAGCGGACCCATAGATACTTCCCGTTTGGTAAAATCAAAACCAACTAAAAGGATTGGAACATTGGCTTCTTTAGCGATATAATAAAAACCTGTACGGAGTTTTTCTACTTTCTTTCTTGTTCCTTCAGGGCTCAAACCTAAACGAAATATTTGATGCTGACTAAATTTTTCAGCAACCTGTGTTACCATTCCTTTTGAAGAAGAACGATCAACAGGTGTACCACCAATGGCACGGAAAAACCAGCCAAAAGGCCCATCAAATAATTCTTTTTTTCCAAGGAAATAGGCATCAGGAATCGGAATCATACGTCGTGCAGCAAGGCCCACTACTATATCCCATGCACTGGTGTGCGGCGCAACAGCAATCACCATTTTTGGAATATGATTGGGGAATACACCAACAATTTTCCAGCCTTTTAGTTTCCACCAGATGGACAAGATCCAACCAATCATAGCAAAAAATGTTTTGCAAAAGATAAGTTGAATTTGATTGCTGACAAACTTTCCGGTATTTGTCTGCACGGGCCTTAGCCCGTCTGACAAATAATAATCACCAATTACTCATATCAAAGTTAATTACACCGTAAGAGTCTTCGTAAAATGTAGACATCTGAAGTCCAAGTAATTCAATGGCCAGTTCCTTGTTTATAAGTGTCCCATTTCTGAAACCG
>JANMOR010000302.1:0-3906 GCA_031369435.1 Chitinophagaceae bacterium | reverse complement strand
CTGTTTCAAAACCAATGCTGGCTTTAAGTGTACAATTATGGTGGATCTTTTCTGCACGGTTTCTCGACCGGGCAGGAAAGGGTTTGCGTACTGCTCCCCGTGATGCTTTGCTGAGTGATGAAACAACAGCAGCAGATAAAGGAGCTGTGTTTGGCTTTCACCGCATGATGGATACATTTGGTGCTGTACTGGGACCGTTGATCGCATTGTTGTATTTATATTTTTATCCCGGTGAGTATAAAACTTTATTTCTGCTTGCATTTATTCCGGGCATTGCTGCTATTGTGTTTACTTTTTTAGTAAAAGAAAAAAAAGTAATAGCATCTACTAAAAAAGCAATTCCGTTTCATCAAACATTTACCTATTGGAAAAAAGCACCCTCTTCTTTTAAACAATTAGTGATCGGTTTGCTGTTGTTTGCATTGTTTAATAGTTCAGATGTATTCCTGTTATTAAAAATGAAAGAAGCAGGCTTGAGTGATACAATGGTGATTGCGGTTTATATTTTTTACAATCTTGTATTTGCTTTGTTTGCTTTTCCGCTGGGTAAGCTGGCTGACAGAATAGGGATGAAAAACATTCTGCTCACAGGTTTAATCTTCTTCTTTATTACCTATGTTGGTTTTACTTTCAGTAAATCAATGCTGGTTTTCTGGATTTTATTTTTTTGTTATGGCATCTATGCTGCCTCAACAGAAGGCATTGCTAAAGCATGGATCAGTAACCTTGTTCCAAAAACAGAAACAGCTTCAGCTATTGGGTTATTCACAGGGTTACAGAGTATTGCTGCCCTGTTTGCCAGTTCTGTTGCCGGCTTGCTGTGGTTCCGTTTTGGATCTTCCATTGTATTTATTTTATCTGCAAGTATTGCCTTTCTGGCCATGCTTTGGATAGCCGTTCGCTTATCCAATCAAAAATAATTTTGACTAAGGTTAAATATTTTCTACATTTGTCTAAATATAAATTTAGGCAAGTCTAAAAATTTAATGAACCGTTTGTTATGAATAAGCAGCTATTTGTGGTTTTGGGATTTGTGCTGGCAATAGCCACTTATGTTTCCTGCAGCAAAATTTTACCAAAGCTGCCAGTCGATGATGAATTGCTTGATGGCCCGGTAGAAGGACTTACTCCTGAGCAGAATGCCCGTTTTATTGCGGGTGATGTGGCCTTTAATGATGAAGTGTTTACTCCTGCATCAGGTTTGGGGCCGGTATTCGTAGCAACTTCCTGCGGCTCTTGCCATGCTGGTGATGGCAAGGGGCATCCTTTTACAATGCTTACAAGATTTGGACAAACAGATGCAAATGGAAATCAATTTTTAAATCGTGGCGGTCCGCAATTACAACATCGTGCCATTCCCGGATTTGAACCGGAACAAATTCCTGCAGGTGCAACTTTTTCAAAATTCATGCCTCCTGCAAATACAGGACTTGGATTTTTAGAAGTAATACCTGATGCATCAATCCTTGCACTTGCTGATGAAAATGATTTAAACGGAGATGGTATTTCGGGAAGAGTAAATTGGATCAATATTCCTTCATATGTTAATATTCGCCCCGGCTCTGCACAACAACAGGGAATATATATCGGCCGATTTGGGAAAAAAGCAGCTGTGTATAGTTTGCTGCAGCAAACAGCCAATGCCTATAACCAGGACATGGGCATTACTTCTTTATTTGAAACGAGAGATACGTACAGCGGATTGGAAGTTGATCCGGAAGTTTCAACACAAACAATAAACAATGTGGTGTTTTATTTACAAACATTAAAAGCACCCATTCAACGAAATAAAAATGATGCAGATGTAAATGCTGGAAACATTTTGTTTGCAAATATTGGTTGTGCAAAATGTCATACTCCATCTTTTACTACCGGATATTCATCAATCAATTCTTTATCAAACAAAACTATTTTTCCTTTCACGGATTTATTATTGCATGACATGGGTGCAGGTTTAAATGATGGTTATACTGAAGGCTCAGCATTGGCTTCTGAATGGCGTACACCGGCACTATGGGGTCTTGGCTTATCAATGAATTCACAAGGCGGACAATATTATTTAATGCATGATGGGAGAGCGAAGAATATTGAAGAAGCCATTCTGCTACATGGCGGAGAAGCAACCCAATCGAAACTCAACTATCAGCAATTGAAACCAGATGAAAAGACCAGGCTCATCAAATTCCTTGAATCACTTTAATCAAACTGATACAAAAGAAGATAAATGAATAGAAGAGATTTTATTGTAAACAGTTGTGCGGCCTGTCTCTCAGTTACAGCATTCTCAACAGTCATGAGTTCCTGTCAATCGACAAGATATATCTCCGGCAGGATCACAGATGATGGATTGATCGTAAAGAAAGATGAATTTAAAATAAAGAAGGGCGATCAAATAAGTTATCGTTCATTTATTATTATCAGGAATGATGTTTTGCAATATCCTGTATGTGTATATCGCTTTAGTGAACAGGAGTATAGTGCCTTGTGGATGCGTTGCACACACCAGGGAACTGAACTGCAGGCATCTGGTGAATACTTGCAATGCCCTGCTCATGGAAGTGAGTTTAATAATAAAGGAACTGTTACCAATGGGCCAGCTGACAGTAACCTGCGCACATTCCTTGTATTTGTAACCGAATCTGAATTGTTTATTGATATGAGAAAAGTATGATAAGAAGTTTAGTACATATTGTGATGTTGATCTTGTTTGTTTCAACTATTCATGCACAGATTGATCCTGCTCTGTTAAGAAGAGTACCAAAAGATTCATCTGGCATGCAAATGAATATGGATGCTGTGTACAACAGGCCTTTTTTACAATTGGGAAAATTGCCTGTTGCTTTAGGAGGTTATGCTGAAGCAAACTATCAATACATCGGAGAAGATGGAGTAACAGAAGGTCATCAGTTTCAGATGCGACGCTTAACCTTATTTGTTTCGTCTTCTATTTCCAAGCGAATAAAATTTTTAACTGAAATTGAATTTGAAGATGGCACCAAAGAAATCAATATTGAGTTTGCATCCATTGATTTAGAAATGAGTCCACTGCTCAATTTCAGAGGAGGTATTGTAATGAATCCAGTAGGTTCATTTAATCAAAATCACGACGGACCAAAATGGGAATTTGTTGACAGGCCCATTGCAGCCACACAAATGCTTCCTGCTACATGGAGTAATGTTGGGTTTGGCATCTTTGGAAAAAAGTTTACAAAAGAGTGGGCTTATGCATATGAAGTTTATCTCACCAATGGTTTCGATGATCAGATCATTGCTAATACAGAAAACAAAACATTTCTTCCTGCCAGTAAATTAAACAAAAACCGTTTTGAAGAAAGCTTTAATGGCTCGCCATTGCTTACAACAAAAGCTGCTGTTCGCAACCGGAAGATTGGTGAAGTGGGATTGAGTTATATGGGTGGCGTGTATAATAAGTTTGAAGATGATGGTTTGATGCTGGATAAAAAAAGAAGAGTGAAAGTTGTTGCAGTTGATTTTAATACAACCATTCCAAAAATTAAAACAGCCATTAATGCAGAATGGGCATGGATCTATGTTGATGTTCCTTCTACCTACACGGAACAATTTGGCAGTAAACAGCAAGGCGGATTTGTTGATTTTGTACAACCGGTTTTAAAGAAACGAATGTTTGGATTTGAAAAAGCAGTTTTGAATGCTGCTCTCCGTTTAGAATATGTTGATTGGAATAAAGGAATTTTTAAATCTACAGGTGAAAATATTGCTGATCATGTTTTTTCAATTGTTCCTGCTGTCAGTTGGCGGCCAACTGCACAAACAGTGATCCGTTTAAACTATCGATTCAACTGGCAAACAGATTTGTTGGGGAATCCTCCGGCAAAATTGGGAGGTATCCAGTTTGGGTTTGCAACTTATTTCTAAGATAGAAAT
>JANMOR010000277.1:0-5620 GCA_031369435.1 Chitinophagaceae bacterium | reverse complement strand
AAACGACTCCAGTAAACAACTTCTTCTTCACGGTTACGTTTTGCTTTCCATGCATAGCGACTCCATGCACTGTACCAGATCCAGTCACGTTCAATTTGTAATAAACGTTTGCCACTTACACTGTCTGCACTATAAGGCCAGTCCCAGTAGGAAGCCTGTGGATACAAATGCAAACCATTACCACCCATTACTTCGTGCATGCCAATTACACTCTGCTGAATAAAATCCGGTGAGCCATAACGGAATGGTTCAAGATTAGCAAGGATGTGTACGTTTTCAATTTGCACACTGCCGAGTTTACTTAATGTCTGATGCAGTTCAGCCCAGCTTCCTCTTGGCCTTGCATAGGTCAGTGCTTCACCATTGAACTTTGCTTCGGTATATAAATTTTTATAGAGCGGTAACGAAGCTCGCATCACTGCAGGTGCATCTGTGTCATGTGCACGCAAAACGATTGGCGGCTCTTCTGTTTTGTTCAATGCTTTCAAACCATCTTTCACGCCGGGGATGATCGTTTGTGTGAACCATTCAATATCATCCTTGCCTACTCCTTCCATTGCTTCACCCAGACAAACCATTAAACCGACGTTTGGATATTTTTCTACAAATGCTGCAATGGATTTACGTGTATAGTCAGCGATTAAGGGAGTGATCGGTCGTTCACGTTCCTGTGTTTTGATCTTGTGATGTTCAGCAAATGGTTTGGAGACAATGAAGTTGTAAAACATCTGTATCACCCAGATACCACGCTTATCAGCTTCAGTTGTTAAAAAGCGATAGATCTCTTCATTCTTTTTAAATGTTGCATCATCCACTTCCACTGCATAGGGATAATCTTTTAGTTTCACCAATGAAGCAAATGGATGACCGTTCCAGAGATACAACGAATTCATCCGGTTAGCCACCATCGAATCCAAATATTGTATCCATAATTTTTTATCGTAGAACCAGGGGAAGGTTTCAGGTGTGTAAGGATATTCGTACACATTTCTGCCTGGCAGGTAATATGGTTTTTGTACGCCTATACATGCACCACGCAAGACCATTTCAGGAGCATCAGCTAATGAAAATATAACTGGAAATTTTCTTACTCTTTTCAATTCATCTGCAAATGCCAGACAACCATACAAAATACCGGACTCATCGTTACCGGTAATGGTTGTTTTATCATTCCTTGTTTCAATCGTAAAACTTTCTTTCTTTCCGTTCGGTTGTTTGATCAATAAGATAGTATGCTTTGCTGAACTAAGTTTAAGCTGACCAATTGTTGCTTTTAATTTCTGTACAGCAAAATTTGTTCTTGCAGAAGCTTGCTTGTTCTCGATCTTCACCTGCGCCGAAAGCACTGAACAAACCAATAATGATATGACGAAGAAAAACTGCTTCATGTTATTTCACTTCCACTAATTCGTTTAAATAAATTTCCAGCATCGTAAAACCGCTTGCATCTTTTTTGTTCCCATCGCTTGCATCATTTGGATTCAATCCTTTTTTTGTTTCCCATGCATCGGGCATTCCATCGTTATCTGTATCAAGAGGCGCTGCAGTTGATTTATATTCTGCCCAGCCACCAACTGCGTATACATTGTCAATAATACCGGGCTTACCAAACACACCTTTACCAATAGCTGTGCCTGTGCTTGTTTCCTTCACCACACGTTCATCAGTTGCATCACGCTTTGGGATAATAGCTCCTGAATAACGCAATACTTTTTCATATGATTCTTTTGCGGTTTCAACAGGCAATGAAACAGAAACAGGAAATGCTTTATCTGAAATGGCACCTGATGGATAGCCTGCTTCTTTGAGATCAACACCAAGTTTATTTTTTTTGGTTAATATCTTATCGCCTTCCATAATGTTTCCATCAACAAACCATTGCCCTGTTCCTTTGCTGTTTTCTTTTTGATAAGATGCATGTACAAACTTCAATTCGGCAGGTGCAGCAGGACCGGGCTTGTAATAATTATTGACGATGTTCACCTGCGACACACCCCCTGCAATATTTACTTCGCCACCATAAGCAGCATTTGCATTGCCCCAGTTATAAATCACATTGTTTCTATAATCGATCAATGCAATGGTATCATGTGCCCTTGCTCCGTTGAAACGGATTGCACGGTTATTGAGATGTGCTATTAAGTTGTGATGATAACTGGCATATTGCCCGCCCCACACACCACCATAGGAACGATGACCTTTCATATGACCGGCTTCATACAAACCTTCGCTTACAATACACCATTGTACCGTTGTGTTTTTTGTATCGTACATCGCTGCACATTCTTCATTGGCCCAACTGAAACTGCAATGATCCACAATTACATCATGACAGTTCTCCATATCAAAACCGTAGAGTCCTGTTTTTAATGTACCACCTGGTCGTGAACGGATATAGCGGATAATGATATTTCCATGATTGCCTTTTGATGAAGCACCATTTAAAATGAGTGATTGATTTTTTAAACAGATACCATCGCCGGGAGCTGTTTGTCCGGCAATAGTGAGATTAGAACGTTTGATCTGAATTTTCGATTGCAGTTCGATGATGCCTGATACATGAAAGATCACTGTCAACGGTTCGCCGGGATATTGTTCTAATGCCCAACGGAAACTTCCTTCACCATTATCATTGAGATTAGTTACTGCACTTACTTTTCCTCCTCGTCCACCTGTTGCATATTTGCCAAAACCTTCTGCACCGGGGAATGCTAACTGTTGCGCAATTAAATATTGAGCAAAAAATAAACTTGCAACAACTATAACTAATTGTTTCTTCATCACGATTCGTTCTTTAGACCTGTTAACAACCCCGTCAGCGGTTGAAAACCCTGACGGCGGTTGTAGTAGAATTATAAAAAATATTTATAACCGCTGGCGGGGCTGATAGCCGCCGTCAGGGTTTTCAAATCAATTCATTTGGTTTAATACCGCCTTTCTCACAACTCATATAGGCAGCTTCTGTGCAAGCCATTGTATGAATACAATCTTCAACTGTATTATCAGGCTTTGCAATTTTTCCTGCTACTGATAACATTAATTGTTCCATGCTGCCAATAAATGCATGTGGAAACCAGCTCCCTTCAATTTTCTTTTCCTGCCATTGAGGTTCTTTCCCATCTTCCAAAAACACATATTCAAAATTATCTGCTTCGCCTCGGGGATAATTGATGAGTGCCCCAAAATTAATTAACACTGCACCTTTTGTTCCTTCGAACTTGATATAGGATTTTTGCTTGGGTGTGCCGTAGTTATGACAATGATTGGTGAGAATGTTCGCCCTTGTCATATCACCATAATCCATAATGATATTGCTGCGCACTGATGCCAGTGCAGGCATAGAAGGATGTTTGGTTGATTTTGCATACACCGATTTTGGATTACCGAGTATATGACGAACCAGATCGACATAGTGAATGCTGTGATAGAGGATTTCAACTCTTGGTAACGCCATTAAGAAATCCCAGATATGCCAGGGCGTGTACACATTCACATTCACTTCAATATCGTTGATCTCACCAAGCAATCCATCACTGATCATTTGTTTAACTTCCAGAATATACGGCGCATAACGTAATTGAAAATTAACGGCAGCATTTAATTTCTTTTCCATGCAAATGGATAAGATTTTCTTTGCTGCATCCAGATCTTCACCCATTGGTTTTTGTAATAACACAGCGGAACCATCGGGTAGCTGTTCAAGTAATGGAATCAATGCTGGCCCCGGCACTGCTATATCAATGATCGCATTTGCAGGTAATTGCTTCAACATTTCTGATGGGTTTGCAAAAACTTCTTTAATTCCAAATCGATCAGCGGTTGCTTGCGCTTTATCGGGATCAATATCACAAATACCCTGTACATGAAAACCTGCCAACAAATATGCCGGCAGATGAGCCGTGTTCACAATACCACCTGCACCAATAATATAAATTGGCAATTGTGCAGAAGCGATATCTCTTTGATGAATTGTCATAAAGCCCAAGCCCCTCCCAGCCTCCCCCGAGGGGAGGAAATCAAAGCACAGCCCTCACATTTTGGGAGCTGTTGATTTATTTTAATCGTTACTATAAATAATTTTTTCAATTGTCAGCGTTTTCAATGTTTCAGGATGTTAAGCCCCTCCTCTGGAGGGGTTTGGGGAGGTTCCTCTCCCAACTTGTTTCCGTACGTTAACAACAACACGGCTGTAATCAATATAACAATAGCAACAATCAGTAATCGAATCGTTTTGCCACTGCTGTTTTTCCATTCCTTCAACAACAAACCGGTAACTGCACTTAACAAAACCAGCATAATCATATGAATAGCCCAACTGGTAAACTGATATGTACCCATACGCACATGTCCCAATCCATAAAAAAAGAATTGACCATACCAGAGTAAGCCGGTAAGTGCCGACATTAAATAATTTACACCCAAATTTCCACCTTCGGCTGAAGTAAATTGAAAAAAAGTTTTTTCTTTTTGGTGTAAATACAGTGTGTACAATAACGCCGTAACAAATGCCCCTGAGTTAGAAAAAATATAAATCACATTACCCTGGTAATTACCTGCCCCATATGTTGCTGCCACATCAGCAATGGGTTGACCTGCATTTAATGATAACCCATAAAAAGCAGATAAGATTCCCGCCAATATGCAAATGGGCAATCCAATTTTTAATGAAAACACAGTTTTTGTTTTCTCTCTTTGCTCTATATCTTTTTCCTTGCTTCTTCCCGCCATTCCACAAACAGCAATTCCCAATGCACCCATTGCAACACCACTAATCAAAAAAGAAGCTCCGCTGCTCACCAATATTGTACTCATTGTTCCATTCAGGATGGGAGGTATCAAAGTTCCTAATACACAACTGATGCCAACTGCAATAGCATAGGTCAATGAAAAACCCACATACCGGATGGCAATTCCAAATGCGGTACCACCTATTCCATAAGCAATGCCAAGCAAAAAGGAATTCAGCATGGCATCTGATGGTGCTTCTTTTAATACAGTTGAAAGTTGTGGTATAGTAAAGTATGCAATGATCACAGGCAACAACAGCCAGCAAACAGAAGCCTGTGCCAGCCAGTAGGTTTGCCAGCTCCACCCTTTTACTTTTTTCTGTGGGGTATAACAAAGTGAAGCACTGGAAGCACCAACTGCATGAAATAAAACTCCGTTAATTACTTCCATATTTTTTTTGCAGATGAGTTAAAAGGAATAAAAGTTTGCAGCATTGGAATAAAATATTTTTTCGCTTGCTGTATCATCAACCAATTCGTGAATCACTTCTTTATAATTCTTCCATGTATTGGAATAAGAACCAGCCAATAATGAAACGGGCCAATCGCCTCCTAAGAAACAACGGTCTGTTCCAAACTGCTCTACTGCAAATGCTACATAAGGTTTAATATCATCAGCCGTCCATTGATTGCCATTCTGAGCAGTTGTTCCAAGCCCGGAGATCTTTGCATAAAAATTCTGATGCTTTGCTGCTTCTTTCATCAACTCACCCCATATGCCGAATTGTTCTTTTGTTGCAATGGGTGGTTGATTCAAATGATCAAACACCATTCGTAATTCAGGAACTTTTTCAGCAACTGCCAATGCTGTTTCAATATGTTCCGGTAAAACA
>JANMOR010000271.1:0-3427 GCA_031369435.1 Chitinophagaceae bacterium | reverse complement strand
CAAATAACAATGCTCCATCCTGCAATTGAATCAGGATATAAATAAATCCATACAATGCTGAGAGAAAAAGTAAAAAAGCTGCTGCTATTCCCCAATCCTTGAAAACGCTTTGGGTATATAACGTAATCAATCCAATAGTAGCTGCTGATGCAATGAGGTAAGCAATATTAAAATTGATGTACTCTGAAATAGACAATAATAATGTATAAAAGATACAAAGGGCAATTCCTACAAGAACGTACTGCAAAGGATGTACGCTTCTTTTCTTCAGCGTTTCAATAAAGAAGTACAAACAAAAAGTCAGCGAAATAAAAAGCAGCGCATACTTTACCGTACGCATTGTTTTACTGTAAGAATCAATTCCCTGCAGGAGCTCAACACCAAAGGCATTTCCTTTGATATCTGGCTTTTCATTCACCCATATTTGTGGAATATCTCTTGTAAAGTGAAGTATATTCCAGTTTGCTTTGAATCCATTTTTTCCAACATCCGATTGGGTTGGCAAGAAGTTGCCATCAAAAGCAGGGTCTTGCCAGCTTGATTCCAGTTGCACTTTTGTTTGTTTACCAATAGGGGTAAAGTTCAATTGTTCTGATCCGTTTAATTTAATATGCAATTTAAAAGTCTGTTCAGCATCTTTTAATACAGCAGCATTGGTTAACAAACAACTCACTCCGCTCTCCGTAATTGTATTTAACGGAACACCCGGGTTCATTTCGATGGAAGAATCATTCCAGTTTAACTGAAGTTGTTCTGCAATGCCCCTGTTATCTGTAATTCCAAAACATAATTTTATTTCGTTCCATTGTACTGATGCAGGATCAATACCCAGGCCGGAAAGATCAACAGGAAGAAATTTACCTGTGAATGTGATATCAGATTTATAGAGAACAATTTTAAAAATACTCCGGTGTCTTATTTCCGGCATCAACTTGCCATCAATATTCAACTGCTCAGGTAAATAATGTATGAACTTCTTATACAAAAATATTTTTCCTTTATCGTCTGTTTGTGTTTCAGTAAAAGGAATAATGAGAAATGGCCCGGTAATGGTTTGAGCAGAAGCCCATTTTGAACTGACTTCCAGTATTACTTCCTTCTGCCGTTGCTGCCGCTCACGCACAAGTTCCTGGATAAAAGCAGTTGGTATTAACAATACAAGAATGAGGAACCCTACCAGGATCGACTTGATAAAGATGCCATAACGCTGCCAGAATGTTTGTGTTTGTTGTGTGTCCATTTTATGATATATTAAAAGTGCTTTGAATTACAAAGTTTCAGTATAAAAAAAATTATTTCCCCATTTGCTTGATCATTTGTTCCAATGCTTCAATATGCAGTTTGAATGCTTTTTCCCCGGCTTTGGTAACACTGTAAGTTGTATTGGTTTTTCTGCCCACAAATCCTTTGTTTACTTTGATCAATCCATTTTCTTCCAATGCTTTCATATGACTTGCAAGATTACCATCCGTGACCTGTATCAATTCTTTCAGCTCATTAAAACTTACCTGGGCATTTACAATTAATGCACTCATAATTCCCAGCCTTACTCTGCTGTCAAATACTTTCTGTAACTGTTCAATCGGATTCTTCATTACATCAATTCAATTCACAATGATTTTCGTTCATATTTATTCCACATCACAATGCCATAAACAATATGCAGTATGCCAAAGCCTGCTGCCCAAAAATAAAGTCCATAGCCGGGATACCAGCAATTGATCAACCCAAGCAAAACCATAGCATATCCCAGGTACCTGATCTCTCCTAATGTATATTTGGCGCCATTTACAAGTGCCAGTCCATAAAAGATTAAACAACCGGGTGCAATTAAACCATATACTCCTGCTTCAATCAGTTTCAACAAAAATATTCCTCCTGCTCCCATGGGCAATGCAACATTCCACATTAACCGCTTGGCCATTACACCCCATACAGGAATTCCCTGCTTAGAACTGCGGATATAAGTAAAAATAAAAGCGAATATAAGTGCAGCCAAAAAAGTAAACACTGCGATCCAAAATAAACGGTTGCCCATAAATGCCTGCAGCATGTCCACATCAATTCTTTCATAAGAATCCTGAGTACCTCTTTTTGTACCATCACGCATTGAACCTCCGCCATCAATTACATTATTGGCAAACCAGGCACCCACTAATGCACAAATACCTGCAGCAATACCACTTAGTCCGCTGAGGCTGATGAACCGGCTGCTGCGATCCATCATCTTTTTAATGTCTTCTAACGTTTCCAGTGATTGATTTTGGCTATTCATAAAAGCACTTTGAGTTACAAAGTAAACAACTATTTTCTGTTCTTTCCAAATCAACCTGTACTTTTTTAACAGAAACTTTTTAATTGAGGGGAGTCTGTGCTTAAACTAAACCCGCTGTTGAGCATGGGATTTATTACTTTTATCCCTTATTTTAATTGTCAATAACCGGATGAAGTTCGTCATACAATTCTTTTCATTTATTCTTCTGTTTACCTGTTCCTATGCACAATCAAAAGTGATCAGTGGCATTATTAAAGATTCCCACTCCGATGAACCGATTCCTTTTGCTTCAGTTCTATTAAAAAACTCAGGCTTTGGAAAATTAAGCGACTCTGCGGGTGGCTTCTCTTTCCGTGTAACTGAGCTTTCTGCTAATGATTCAATACTGGTTAGTTATGTAGGCTATAAAAATCTTGCTGTTCCTCTTCCCATTTCTGCAAAGGATACCATCTTTCTAACTATCAATCTTGAGCGGGGTAATGCAGGCAAAGAAGTAGTAGTGAAATCAAAATATGGCCGGGGCTGGATCTTATGGCGAAAAGTGGTAAAACAAAAACCTGATAATGACCGCTACCGTTTTGAAAATTTCGGCTATGAGTTATACAACAAACTGGAGCTTGATCTGAACAAGATCAATAAAGAGAAATTTAAAAATATCCGTCCGCTTCGTCCGTTTGGATTTATCCTTGATCAAACCATTGACAGTACAAGTGAAGAAAAACCATTTCTGCCTGTTTTTTTAACGGAGACAATTTCAAATTATTATTTCCAGAAAACGCCGCTTAAAAGAAGAGAAGAAATAAAAGCAAGCCGCACCTCGGGTGTAAAAAATGAAAGTGTACAGAAACTACTGGGTGGAATGGATCAGAACATCAACGTGTACAATAATTATATTCCTGTTTTCGACAAACGTTTCATCAGCCCCATCAGCGATAACGGAGATGCTTTTTATTCATATCGTTTAACTGATACACAATATGTGGCAGGTAAACGTTTCTTTCATTTGGTATTTACGCCCAAACGCAAAGGAGAAAATACATTTGAAGGTGATTGCTGGGTGCATGATACAACCTTTGCCATACAAAAAATGAATCTGCGTTTATCAAAAGAAGCCAATGTAAACTATGTTGATAAGCTGAGTATTGTACAGGA
>JANMOR010000246.1:0-4776 GCA_031369435.1 Chitinophagaceae bacterium | reverse complement strand
TTATCCAATTACTGAGTTTTATGATATAGATGAATTGCTTACACAGTTAGGAATTGGCGAAGCGTTTATTACCATGCTCAATGAAAAAGGAATTCCCACTCCGCTTGTTCATACTATGCTGGTGCCTCCACGCAGCCGGATGGATATTTTGGAAGACAGTGAAACTATTGCATTGGTAAATAAAAGTAAGCTGGCAAAAAAATATGCTGAAACACTCGATACAGAAAGTGCTTATGAAATCATCAATGCCAAATTAGAAGAGGCGGCTGAAAAAACAAAAGCAGCAGAAGAAGAAAAAGCCGAAGCAAAAGAAGAAAAGAAAACCGCCAAAGAAGAGAAAGGGTTTTTTGATAACCCCACAGTGAAGCAGGTAGGGCGAACTGCAGCCAATGTTATTACAAGAAGTTTATTGGGTGCACTGGGTTTGGGTGGAAGAACAACAAGAAGAAAAAAGAGTGGTTGGTTTTAGATTGCAGATAAACTTTGGCAAAGTTTTGAACGATGTACAAAATAATAATCAGTCATTTTGAACTTTGCCAAAGTTGACTTTCATTTCAATCATCCACACATGACCGAAGGGATCCTGTATTTCTCCCTGACGGTATCCGTAATCATAACTTTGTGCAGCTGATAATACAATTGCACCTGCTTCAATTGCTTTCGCCATCACTTGATCTACATCCGGTACAAACAAACCGATCAACACCGTTGTTCCATTCATGCGCTCAGTACTAAACTGGTTTTTGGTTGAAGATTCTTCGTGCAGTTGAAACAATGCACCATCAATGGATAACTCAGCAACATGAATACTGCCATCATCATTGCTAATCCGCATGATCTCAACAGCGCCAAATGCTTTTTCATAAAAGCTGATATCGGTTACACCGTGTTGGATGTAAAGTTGCGGAGCGAAGAAGGTGGATGATTGTTTCATGTGTATCAACAATTATCTATTTCAAATATTTATCAAACCAATCCACAAACTCCTGCCATTCAGGATTCATATCAGCAGGGTTATGCCTGCCACCCTTTTTTATTACAAAGCGGTTGGGCACAGCTGCTTCAATAAACTTTGCAATGATGGATTGTGATTGTTGTAAAGGAACAGTGGGGTCAGCATCGCCATGCATAATAAATACAGGCGGATCATCGGATGAAACAAAATTGATGGGTGAAATTTCTTTGCCAATCTTATTCCTTGCAGTGGTATCTGTTACTTCTTCAAATAAATTGGATTTGTCGTTATAGACCCTGAACTCAATTGCTCCCCATGTTCTGTTTGCTGTGAGTATTTGTTTTGCATTTACGAAATTAAAGCCGGCACCTCCCCAATTCAACAGATCAGTTGGCGGAAACAGAACTGCAACTGCCTGCACTCTTGATGATACCCTGTCTACAGGATCTGTAGCAGTTGAATTTATTTTATCATCAGCAGTAGCAACCACCAATGATAAATGTCCACCGGCAGAGATACCGGTAATGCCGATACGATTTGGATCGATGCCGAATTTAGCAGCATGATAACGGATATACCTGACTGCTCTTTTAATATCACTCACTGCATCGGGAATTGCATACCTCGGTTGAGAACCGTGCATGACGGTGAAGATGGTGTACCCTTTTTTCAGGTATTGCTCTGTTGTAGTAGTGTTGATCTCAATTCCATTATAACTCGAAAACCAACTGCCGCTTTGTACAGAAATAATTGCTTTACCGTTTGGCTTTACTTTTGGTTTGATGCACACCAATGTCAATCCCATTCCATCTTTTCTTCCGTACACAAATTCTTCCTGTGGATAACCATTAGTCTCAGCACGCTGTTGAATTTTAGCAAGCAAAGGTTTCCAGCGCTTGTCATTTTTTATGGAAACAAGATCCACATCATTTTCAATGCCTCTTGCCTGCACTTTGTTTGTTTTATCTGATTGTGCTATTTCATTGAGCGATTGAAATGCACTGTCTGTTTCTCCGGCCAATGCCCAGCGTGAAGCAAGAGCCCAGTACCTGTTAATAGCAGCGTCTTTTCCTTCATCTCTTATTCCTGAAGAATATGCAACGGCTGCTTTTTTATACTCTTTTAATCTGTATAGAGAATCTCCTGTTTTGTAAAGTGATGCTGCGTTTTGACCAATAGAGAATTGTGTCAGGAGCAAGGCGAGGAATAAAAAAATGATACTTTTCATAATCGTTTTTATGTGAATTGATTGTTGGTTAATTGATTTGAGCGCCTTGATCTTTGCCCATCTTTTAAATATACAGAACTCCTTGTAAAAAAAAGTGCTTTTTAAACAGTAAAATTTGTTTTCTGATTCCTTATGCCGGATGATAGTTATTTTTTTACAGAACTATGAGCAGCAGTCATGAGTTCGATGATTACTAAACAGACAATTATTATTAATTCTGCTGAAAAGTAGATCAATCCCGTATTTGTTACACTTGAAAAAAAGTAAATGATAAATGTAATCGTCAGGCAACAATAAAGTAGGTTGGCAAATGCAATGAATTTCAGATAAGGCCGCCAGTTTTTATCAAGAAAGAAATAGCAGCAAATGGAGTAGATCGCATAAGAGAATGCAATAATTGATAAAATGGTAAGAGGTTTAACGGGCATGCCGAAAACATCAACATGTTTTAGAAGAACTGTACCCACAAGGAACCCTGTTAATAACGCCCCGAGGCTGTCAACCAGGAAAAGTTTAGATGGTTTGATCGTGAATGCTTTAATCATTGAGTTAAGTCTGGTTTTGATTTGTGAGATTTATTAGCCGTGGTTGTATTTTTTGCGTAATCGTTTTGTAATTATTTGTGAGTACGCAATGTCCCATTCGGGAGAAATTGCTGTGAAGAAAGGTTACTTTAGTTAATTGAAATTAGACATGAATTATCTTTTACTTTTATAAACTCATTTCACTTTCATCAACCCCTCTTTACTCAGTGTTATTTTTTCTTCCGCCACTAAATGATCAATTACTTTCCAGTATTTTTCTTTCTGCTTACTGCCCAGTTTCGTTAAGAGGTCTTTTACTACAACGCCATGAACACCTGCTTTTTCTTTCAAGAACAGATGTATGCGTTCAAACTCTGCAGGAGAAAGTTCATTTCCTTTTTTCTTTAAACAACTATCACAAACGCCACAATCAGCGATAGTTTCATCGCCAAAATATTTCCCGATCACTTTACTGCGGCAAATGCTTTCATCCTGCACATAGCTGATCATCGCTTTTATACGTTGCTCAAATTGTTCTTTACGGTTCAACCTGTTTTGAGGATTGATGAATAGGTCTTCTGTTGCAGGACGGTTCTGCAGGAATTGTAACTGCGGCTTATCTTTTTGCGGCGTATATTGAATGATGCCTTGCTGATGTAATTGAATCAATCCTTCTTTTATTTTATCCAAATCCGTTTTAATGAAGGTCACCAATTGTTTTTCGGAGATAAAGGATTCCATATCAAAAATGCCACCGTAGCTGCGCAGCAATCCTTTGATGAGTAGTTCCAGTTGCGGATTTTCTTTTTCAAATGCGGCAATACGTTCTTTATCTGCTGTAAAAACAACTTTGGATGAAGTGAAGATCTGTTCGGCATAGCTGATCCATCCTTCCTGCTCCAGCATCTTTAACGAATACATGGCCGTGTGCACATTAAGATGAAATGTTTTTACAAAATCATTCAAATCAAATTCCATCCATTGAAATTCGCCACTGCCGCTGGGTACCTGTAAATAATTCACCAGACAGCGGTACACATTTTTTACATCTTCAATTGATGGGAAACGGATAGCAGATAAATTATTTAATTCAGCCAAATCTCTTTCTTCATACAACAATACGGCATAGGATTTTTTTCCATCTCTTCCTGCACGGCCTGCTTCCTGGTAATAATTCTCCAGGCAATCGGGCATGTCGTGATGAACAACTACCCGTACATCGGCTTTATCAATCCCCATACCGAACGCATTGGTGCATACCATCACTCTTGTTTGATTGTTGAGCCATGCTTCCTGCCGGTTGCTGCGTTCATCATTACTCAATCCTGCATGATAAAAATTCGCTGCTATGTTTTGCAGTTGCAGCAGTTGTGCTACTTCTTGTGTCATCTTCCTGCTTTTGCAATACACAATAGCAGGACCCTGCACATTGTTGAGTATCTGCAGAATTTTATTGATCCTGCTATCAACTTTAAACACACTGAAGGAAAGATTCGGCCTAAGAAAAGATCCTTTATAAATATGCTGATTGTGGAACTGCAGTTGCGTGCAGATATCGTCCTGTACAAACGGAGTTGCAGAAGCAGTAACTGCAAGGATTGGAACTCCACTCAATTCTTTTCTGAAGTTGATGATCTTTAAATAAGACGGACGGAAATCATAACCCCATTGACTGATGCAATGTGCTTCATCTACTGCAATCAACTGAACATTCATACCAGGTAAATATTCCCGGAACAGGTTTGTTTCCAAACGTTCAGGTGAAACATATAAAAATTTCAGTTGTTCATTCACGCACATCTGCAGAATATCTTTCACCTGTTTAAACGGCATGCCGGTATAAATAGCTGCGGCTGTAATATTTTTCCTGTGCAGGGTTTCCACCTGGTCTTTCATTAATGCAATGAGTGGCGAAACAACAATACACATGCCTTCTTTTGCCAACGCAGGGATTTGATAGCAGATGCTTTTACCTCCACCGGTTGGTAAAAGTGCAAGTGTATCTTTTCCCGAAAGAACAGATTCAATGATTTGTTGTTGAAGTGGGCGGAAGGAAGAGTAGCCCCAGT
>JANMOR010000200.1:0-2371 GCA_031369435.1 Chitinophagaceae bacterium | reverse complement strand
CTTCACTCACACCGATGATTTCAAAACCAAGTTGCTTTAATTCAGAAAAATTATCTCTTAAGTTGCAGGCTTGTGCAGTACAGCTTAAGGTATCATCTTCGGGATAGAAATAAAGAATGATCTTTTTCCCTTTATACTCAGCCGATGAAATTGATTTTCCATCCTGATCAACTCCTTTAAATGCGGGAGCTTTATCACCGGGTTTTAATTTCGTGACATAATTCTTGAACGGTTCTTTCTTAATTGCTGCTTTCTTTGTTGGCATTATTTATTTGTTTGGATAGAAACACAGATGACAATGATTTGTTCAATTGAATTACTTTCTTGTAAATCGGATCACCCGTTCAATTGTATTTCCTGCTTCATCTTCCACACTTATTTTTAATTCATGCTCGCCTTCGGGACAATGATCATCAACTCTGTAACGATATACAGGCCCAAGTCCACTGAACATGATCCATTCACCATCGATTTCTGCACGAAAACTGCGGATCTCTTTTTGATTATCAGCAGCAGTACAGGTGATCAATGTATTTGATGTAACTGTCCCACCATCTACAACTCCGCTGATAGCAAGTGTTGGAGGCACTTCATCTACTTCGAGCCAGAACTCGCCAAACTCACGGAACTTTGCTTCGTACCAGCCTTTCACCAATGTTGCTCTTGCAACATCTTTTTTACCTCTTGCTGTTTTTACCATCAACACACGGTTGCGGCCACTTTCAGGAAGGGGTTTGTTGGGTTTGATGCGATACATCATGGAATCATGTACGGGAATCAACGGCGTATGCATGACATGAATATTAGAATATGCAAGAGCACTTGTTTTGTAATTATACACAAAACGAAACGCATCATAAAAACTTTTTTCTGTACTTACCAACTGCACATCATCCTGCTCAAAAATATTGAGTTGGCTGGGCAGCATGTAGCGGCTATCCTTCTGCACATTCACAGCAGGAGTAACAGTTGCTGTCCGTTTTAATTTGAAGCGAAGCGTGGTTGCATTGTCGTTGGCATCTTTCACGACTATTTTTATTTCATGTGTTGTGGTATCATCTAAATGAATCAGCCCATCGTCTTTTTTATAATAGATGGGCAAACGATCACCTGGCAAAGGAGACAGGTGTTGAAAATAAGAACCGCCATTAGTTTTGATGCGGTAATCAATATGTGCATTGAGATAACGTGTTTGTAAATAATCTATGCCGTCAATCTGGAAACCACTGATCGGCTCATCATCCATATAAACAGCTGCTTCAAAAATGCCATTGCTGTTGGGCACACCAGTGATACGATCAGTTGCAACAATTGCAAAGCTGATTGCATTACTGTTCACCGTCATTACTCCACCAGCAATAGAATAACCTCCGGTTGCTTTTGTAAGACCGAGTGTTTTGGGAAATTGCTCATAGGTACTTTTATTACGATCATATACTGCCAGCTTTGTAATCGTTGGTGATGTTACATCATACACCCGGTGAAACAACAATGCATTTAAACAGGCATCATCATCTGTATTTCGAATTTCATAATGCACATGCGGACCGGCAGAGGCACCGGTGTTACCACTATATGCAAGGAACTCCCCTTTCTTTACCGGGAACTGGTTTTTTTCAAACTCCACATCTCCTTTCCAGCTTTGTTTTGCATACTGCCCATCGATCATCGCCTGCCGCACTTTTGTTGGAAATGTATTCATGTGACAATACAAAGTTGTATAGCCATTGGGGTGACTTAGATAAATAGCGTTACCAAAACCATTGGGATCAACTTTTACTTTAGCGATCCATCCATCAGCCGGCACATACACTTCCAGGTTTTCTCTGCGTTGAGTAAACAGATCCAATCCCATATGAAAATGGTTGGGACGCATTTCGCCAAAGTTGGCATTGAGCTTTAATGGAATATTTAATGGATAACGGAAATAGTTGGTTGGATAATTTTTTTCGGGAAAGAGCTGAGCAGATGCGGAAAAGAAAAAAACAAATGATATGAAAAATGTAAGAAAGTGTTTCTGCATCCGGCAAAAATAACGAAGATGAGAGAAAATGCAGATCATAAAGACTTAATGAGAGAAAGATGCAATATGTTGCTAACGTTTGTTTCAAAATCATCCCGGAAAATCTTTAAAACGCATGAAAAATTTTCAGCTCTTCATTCCGCTCAATCCAATACTTTTGCAGCCAAATTCTCCTCATGCCAAAAGATAGTTCCATAACCAGTGTGCTGATAGTAGGCAGCGGCCCCATTGTAATCGGCCAGGCCTGTGAGTTTGATTATGCAGGTTCGCAGGCAGCCCGCAGTCTGCGTGAAGAAGGGATTGAAGTGATCCTTATCAACAGCAACCCCGCCACCATCATGACCGACC
>JANMOR010000541.1:0-1649 GCA_031369435.1 Chitinophagaceae bacterium | reverse complement strand
GTGATCTTTGGTGCGGGCACAGGTAACCCTTATTTCACCACCGATACAGCCGGTTCATTACGTGCTATCGAGATCAATGCAGATGTGATCTTAAAAGGAACAAGGGTTGATGGAATTTACACAGCCGATCCTGAGAAAGATCCCACTGCTACCAAGTATGAAAATATTACGTTCCAGGAATGTTTAAGTAAAAACCTGCGGGTGATGGATATGACGGCGTTCACACTTTGTATGGAAAACAATCTCCCTATCATTGTTTTTGATATGAACAAACCACTCAATCTTAAACGTGTTGTTACCGGTGAAAAGGTTGGTACAATGGTGAACGGTTAAGTTGAGTATACACAACCAAACAGCTGTTTGGGGATAAAATTTTCAATTTCATCTTTTAATGCTCTGCTTTAGCAACTAACTTTCAATTGCAAATTGCTGTTGATTTTTTTTGCAGGACTAAAATGCTTTCCCATGCCCATTACGCTTCTTGATATCCAGATTTCCATTGCTGAAATTATCATGTTCCAGGCCGGTGCTCTTGCATTGGGCTTTGTGGTTCATTATTTCTGGAGCATCCGTCATGGCAGCCAATTTGACCAGGAGATTGATGTAGAAAAATATGAGAAGGATGCACATGACTGGCGGATGAAATATTATAATAACCTGGAGCAACAAAAAAATGCTGCTGATCATTTGCAAAAAGAACTGGAACATACAAGAGATAATGAACGCATTCTGCTTTTAGAACTCGAAGAAACAAAAGCAATGAATCAGCAATTGTTGCAGCAAAAAAGAGAAACACCTGTAACTGCTGTACATGTTACAACGGAAGTATCGCCGGCTGAATATCTTGCACAACTCAAATCGGCACAGGATCATTTATCGCAGCACAATCAGAATATTTCCAACTTATTAAAGCAGGTTGATTTGCTGGAGAAAGTGGAACAGCAACATCAAACAACCTTGCAGCAAAACCAGCAGTTGAGTGATCAACTGCAACTCCTGCGCAGATCATTAACAGAAAAAGAAACGGAGTTAAACAATATCCGTCAGCAAACAGTACTCACTCAGGAAATGAAGAACAGGTTGGAAACAGCCTATGAAGAGTTTGATGAAATACAATCCAAACTGGTGAAGGTAGAACAGCAATTATCTGTTCCTCAAACGCACTCTCTGCGTTATGAAGAACTGGAAGAAGCCAATCATTCATTATCGGTTGAAGTGAATGATATGCGGATGAAGCAACGGGAACTGGTGGAAGAAAACTCCAGGCTTTCGCAGTTTGTTACTGAAATGGAAAGTAAACTGAAAGAAGCGAATATGCAACGGCAGCAGCTCAGCAAGCGGAATGATTTCCTGGAAGAGTTGAATAAAGATCTGCAGCATGTAAGTGATCATAATAAAAAATTAGAGTCGCAGTTAACACGCCTCAGCGAAATAGAAAAAATGCTCACACGCATTTCTACAGGGCAAGGTTAGTGAGTTGATGATTGTTTGCCATTGTTCAATTAGCTTTGATGCTGATTAAAGCACAAAGCATGACTTCCATCGCAGATATACGTAAAGAATATTCTCTCACAACATTGAATGAAACGGATGTTGATGCCTCACCGTTTGTACAATTTGAAAAATGGTGGCAGGAAGCCTTGTCATCG
>JANMOR010000196.1:0-5934 GCA_031369435.1 Chitinophagaceae bacterium | reverse complement strand
AGAATACATTTCCTGTGCAACACTTTACAGTTGGAGCAAATCAAAGCACGGTGGTGAAGTTCAGAACAGAAGTGCCTTACAATTTCAATGAAGCATTAACGTACAGGATTATTGCTAAAGCAGAAGATAAAAGTGATGGAGAAGAAGCCATCTTACCTGTACTAACCAATCTTATGCTGGTAACAGAAACTTTACCCTTACCCATGCGTGGCGATGGTACAAAAACATTCAGCTTTGAAAAATTGATCAACAATAAAAGTGAAAGTTTAAATCATCATAAATTCACCATTGAGTTTACCAGCAACCCAGTTTGGTATGCTGTGCAGGCTTTGCCTTACCTGATGGAGTATCCATACGACTGTGCAGAGCAAACATGGAACAGGTTTTATGCAAACGCATTGGCATCACATATCACAACCAAACTTCCCCGCATCAAAGCAGTATTGGAGCAATGGAAAATTTCTTCTCCGCAAGCATTGCAAAGTAATTTGCAGAAGAATGAAGAATTAAAATCTGTTTTATTGCAGGAAACACCCTGGGTATTGCAGGCAAAGAATGAAGAACAGCAAAAGAAAAATATTGCCTTACTGTTTGATATGATCCGCATGAGCAGCGAGTTAAGCAAATCAATGGCGCAGTTACAAGGAATGCAATCAACCAATGGTGGCTTTGTATGGTTCAAAGGCGGACCCGATGATCGATACATCACCCAATACATTGTAACAGGGATCGGTCATTTAAAAAAGCTGAATGCATTACCTAAAGAACAGGAGAAAGCGATCAATGCCATTCTTGCAAAAGCAATTCCTTATCTCGATCAGAAATTAAAAGAAGATTATGATTACCTCTTAAAGTATAAAGCGGTATTAAAGGATAATAATCTTAGCAGCATACAGATCCAGTACCTGTATATGCGGAGTTTCTTTAAAGATGTTCCTGTTGTTGCAGCAAGTAAAACTGCTTATGATTATTATTATAAACAAAGTCAGCAATACTGGTTGAAACAAAGCAAGTACATGCAGGGAATGATTGCCTTGGCACTGCATCGCAGCAAGGATCTAAAAACAACCACAGCCATTGTAAGTTCTTTAAAAGAAAATGCATTGCTGAGCGAAGAGATGGGCATGTACTGGAAAGAATTTAATGCCGGTTACTATTGGTACCAGGCCCCGGTATCGGCACAGGCCTTGATGATTGAAGTCTTCAGCGAAGTAAGCAACGATCAAAAAGCAGTCAGTGATTTAAAAACATGGTTGCTGAAACAAAAACAAACGCAGAACTGGAGAACAACCATTGCAACGGCTGAAGCATGTTATGCTTTGCTGTTACAAGGTGGCGAATGGATCGCTACAGAACCGGTGGTAGAGATTAAAGCAGGCGATCAGTTGTTTACTACATCAACAGAAAAAACAGAAGCAGGTACAGGTTATTTCAAACGGAGCATTGAAGGAAGTTTTGTAAAACCACAGATGGGTAATATTCAGGTGACCGTAAGCAAGAGCAATAATCAACCAAGCTGGGGTAGTGCTTATTGGCATTATTTTGAAAATCTCGACAAGATAACTTCCGCTGAAACGCCATTAAAGTTGCAGAAGAAATATTTTGTTGAACGCAATACAGCGAACGGACCCGTACTCACTCCTGTTAACGAAGGCGATGAATTGAAAGTGGGTGACAAAATAAAAGTGCGTATTGAATTACGTGTTGATCGTAACATGGAATATGTGCACATGAAAGATATGCGCCCGAGTTGTATGGAACCGGTGAATGTGATCAGCGCTTATAAATGGCAGGGAGGTCTTGGTTATTATGAAAGCACCAAAGATGCCAGCACCAATTTTTTCTTTGGCTGGTTAACCAAAGGCACCTATGTGTTTGAATACCCGATGTTCATTACACATGCAGGCAACTACAGCAGTGGCATCACCACCATTCAATGTATGTATGCTCCTGAATTTACAAGTCATAGTGAAGGGGTTCGGATAAAAGTGGGTGAATAAAGCGATGGAAGAACAGAAGTCTAACCACATTTCTCTAGCTTCTAATTGTTAACTTTATTATTAGTTTTAATCGGGTCGCCCATTACTAACAGAGGAATAATCCATCACAACAGCAACCCAGCTTAGTAGCATCAAATTATGAATAACTCGAAAATTTTACAGCTTTTAGAAAATCATAGAGACAGATTATTTGAAAAGCTAAAAGCAACAACTATATCTCAATTGTATAAAGAGCAATATAACGACATAAAGGCAGGCAGAGTCTTTGTTTTTGACAATGGTGAACGAGAAATGCTTAGAGATCTTAAACAATTATCTAATGACATTTCTCATGATGATTCTTTTGCTAATAAACTGACTCAATTTTTAAACCTTGACAACAATTCTCTAACTGTACATTTTCAAAAAGAATTTGAACGGGTTTTCAGTGACATACTAGATTCAAATAAGCAAGACGAAATTCAGGCTCTTTTCATCGAATATGATCACTATTATCATTATACAAGTTGTATAACTTGCTATGGACAGCAAGAATACCCTATAATTGAAGAACCACGCTATATTACAAATGAATACGATTACAATAAAAAAATTCTGTTTCTTGACAATGGCATAAATTTTCAACCAGCTTGGTTAAGCTGTGAAGAATTTGGAAATCTTGACTATTTAGACATTAATAATGAACTTGAAAATTTATTTAAGATTCATTCAAGGATGTTGTTACATATGGCTCTTAAAAAATTAGACCTAAACAGTAAACTAGATTTATTTAAGAATAAACCCTTTTCATTCTACATTAATGAACACGATGACAAAGTAATGATGCTATATAGACTGAATTAATTCTTTCGTCAGCCCTGGGAGTTAAATTACATTATAACAGGAGGTAAAATAATATGAGAAAAATAATTGTTTTATCAATGATCACATTAGATGGAGTCATGCAGGCGCCGGGTGGACCTAAGGAAGATACATCAGGCGGTTTTAAATATGGCGGTTGGACTGAACCGTATGCTGATGAAGTTTATAGGAAGGTGGTGCAAGAAGAGCTGCAACCTGCAGATTATCTTTTGGGCAGAAAAACCTTTAAGATTTGGGCCGGCTACTGGCCTGAACATGGAGACTTTTGGCCGGGCATTAATGCAGGCACAAAATATGTGTTTTCTAAAAACATGAAAAAGTCGGACCCGATGGTTACCGGGTGGAAAAACTCAATACTAATAAAAAAACTGGCAGATATCAGGAAGATCAAATCATCAGCAGGCTCTGACATTCAAGTATGGGGTAGCGGTGAGCTCGTTCAGCTGCTACTTAAGAATGATCTTGTAGATGAACTAAGATTAAAAATTCACCCCTTGACTTTAGGAAAGGGGAAAAAACTTTTTGTCAAAGGAACGATTCCGGCAGCATTTACATTAACTGAGAACATTGTTACACCAGGTGGAGTTATTATTGCCCATTACAAGCGGGCAGGAAAAGTTAAGACGGGCACGATGGGAGTTCCAGAGAAATAAATACCAACATATCTTCAAGCAGCAGCCTTTACAAAACAAAATAACTACCCTCTTTCCCCGTCGAGTGAATGAATAAAAAATGTCTCAGGCGATGTCTGTGCAAATGGCAATTGTGTGCTGGCTGCACGACTCGCCGTCATCAATAAGAAAATTTAAACATTCTTACTCATCTCTGTTAAATCGATATCCTCTCCATAACACGGCGAGTCGGTTGCACCAGCTATCGCCTGTGAACGTTCTTCTACTTTATTAATCTTTCAAAACTTCACTCGTAAGGGAAAGAAAGCTTATAAAAATGCAACAGAAAGAAATTATCTTTGAAACATGAACTTATCAAATACTGATAAACTTTTATTGCAGCAATTCTTTGCAGGGAAACCAGTTAAGAAAGCATATCTATTTGGTTCATCTGCAAGAAATGAAGCGTACAAGGGTAGTGATATTGATATCATGGTTGAGCTTGACCACAAGAACCCCATCGGCATGAAGTTTTTCAGTTATCAACCGGAGCTTGAACAATTATTGAAAAAGAAAGTTGATCTTGTAACCAGCGAAGGCCTTTCAAAATATATAAAACCTTTTATAGACAAGGATAAGATTCTGATTTATGAAAGGGCCAATGACTGATAAAATAAGAGTGCAGCATATCCTCGATGCGATAGCCGAAGTAGAAACTTATCTGGCTACTATTTCTTTTGAAGATTTTCTTTCAAATTCTGAAAAACGTTTTGCCACTGCCAAACAGATTGAAATAATTGGCGAAGCCTGCAAACATATAACAACTGATCTGAAACTGGCATTTCCTGAAATAGAATGGAGTTCCATCAATGGATTCAGAAACATTTCAATACATGAATATTTTGGGTTGAATTTTCATATTGTTTGGGAAATAGCAAAAAATGATTTGCCTGTATTAAAAGAAAATTTTGCTGAAATTTTGCTAACCATTTAAAGAGAATAAAAGTGGATGAGTAACTTGAGTGTTGTGTATTAGTAGAACACAACAATACAAAATGCACATACAGCAACTTAGTCAATCAGGCTGTTAGAAATTTTGATACTGATTGGTGTTGCGTATATTTATATGTTGGCAATAATTTTATCATACACTATCACTCAAATCAAAAAATGAAAAATACATTATCCCTTCTCATAATAATGACTCTTGCCAGTTGTAATTCAAATACCACCGAACAGCCAACAGCAGCGAATACAGAACTGGCAACAATGCTGGATCAATATTATAATGAAAGAATGCAGTTGTTGCCGCTGGAAGCTACTGCCAATGGAGATGCACGGTACAATCACCTGCTGCCTGCCGACTTTACAGATAGCTACCGTGCTAAAATAAAAGAATTCTTTACCCGTTACAAAAATGCAATCAGCAAATTCGATCCTGCATCACTCAATGACAATGATAGCAAGAGCTACCAAATATTTATCTACGAAATGGATATGGGGCTGGCAGGGTTGGAAGTAAATTTTTTGGGAAGTCCTGATAAAAATGATCATACCTATCTTCCATTTGATCAGTTTAATGGCGTACCGCTTTTATTAGGACAAATGGGTTCGGGCCTGGGCAATCAACCATTTAAAACAGTGGCTGATTATGATAACTGGTTACAAAGGGCAGGTGCTTTTTCAGCCTGGGCCGATAGTGCCATTGTTTATTTTAAAAAAGGAATAGACCGAAATGAAGTACTTCCCCATTCCATTGTAATAAAAATGATTCCGCAAATGCTGGACCTTGTTACCACAGATGCAACAAAAAGTTTATTTTATGGTCCGGTAAAATTGATGCCTGCAACATTCAGCGAAGCAGATAAAAAAAGATTAACTACAGCATATGTTGAACTGATCAACAATGCTATAGTGCCTTCTTATAAAAAGCTCGGCGATTTTTTAAAAACAGAATATCTTCCAAAAGCAAGAAACAGCACCGGTATCAATGCCCTTCCTGCTGGTGATAAATTATATACATACCTGGTAAAATTCTGGACAACCACCAACAAAACACCTGATGAAATTTATCAAACCGGGCTGGCAGAAGTAAAGCGCATCAAAACCCTGATGGAAGAGATAAAAACACAAGTTCAATTCAAGGGGAGTCTTGATTCGTTTTTTAATTTCATGAAAACCGATAAACAATTCATGCCTTATAAAACGGCGGAGGAAGTATTGGTTGCTAACAGGAATATCCAGGCAAGGATTGATACCAATCTGAAAAAAATGTTTACGCTTACACCAAAAACAAAATTCGAGATTCGGCAAACGGAAGCTTTTCGTGCAGCAAGTGCCAGTGCAGAATATTATCCCGGCCTGCCCGATGGTACCCGTCCCGGAATTTATTATATTCCCATAGTAGATGCCACAAAATTTAATACCACGGCCGGCATGGAAAGCACTTTCCTGCATGAAGC
>JANMOR010000183.1:0-9376 GCA_031369435.1 Chitinophagaceae bacterium | reverse complement strand
GCTGAGCTGAGTATTAAAAATGTTTTCTTCCTGAGAGGAGGCATTTATAATTTCCAGAAAACTTTTGCTGATGGTGATTCATTGAATCAAAAGAAAGTGTGGATCTATCAGCCGGGAGCAGGTGCAGGCTTTAAGCTGGGTAATTCTTTCTTTGTTGATTATGCATTTACAAACCTGGCCAACCAATCAAGTCCTTTATATACCCATATAGTTTCCCTCCGTCTCGACCTTTTGAAAACAAACAAGAACCAAAAGAAAAATAAGCAAGCAAAATGAAACGATTCCTACTCTCAGCCTTCATCCTGATGTGTGCTTTTACAAGCATACAGGCTCAGACCTATATGAATGAGTGGATTGATTTTAGCAAAACCTATTATAAATTTAAAGTTGGCACAACAGGTGTTTACCGGATATCACAGGCGCAGCTAACTACCATCGGTATCAATAATGCCAATGCCGCACATTTTCAATTATGGCGTCATGGAAAACAAGTGCCCATTTTTACATCATCTGCTTCAGGTGTTTTACCTGCTGATGGTTTTATTGAATTCTGGGGCGAAATGAATGATGGCAAATGGGAAAAAAGAATGTACCTGGAACCGCAATACCAGATCAACGATCGCTGGAGTCTTTTTACAGATACTGCAGCATTTTTTTTAACAGTTAATACAAATGCCGTAGCCAACCTGCGCCTGGTTCAAACGAATAATGATCTCAGCTCTCCTTTACCTGCTGAGAGTTATTTTATGCATAAGGCAGCAAACTATTACCGTAATGTAATTAATTCAGGTTTTGGTGCAGTGGTAGGCAGCGTCGTTTATTCTTCTTCATTTGATGAAGGCGAAGGTTTTACCAGTGCTGAATTCAGACCCGCCAATCCTTTGATCTCGACCCAGAATAATTTATTTGTTGCAATGGGTGGGCCGGAAGCAAAGTTGAAATTCTCAGCGGCAGGCAGAGCTTTAAATACACGTTCAGTAAGAGTAACAGTCAATGGCAGCCTTGTAGCAGATTCTTCCATGAATTATTTCAATGCAATGATTGATGAGTCTTCTGACAATATTGTTCCTTTATCTGTTATCAGCACAAATACAGCAAGCATTCAATTCAATAATACATCAGCCGAAGTAACGGATCGTATTGTAATAGGCATGTATGAATTAACCTATCCACGTCAATTTAATTTTGGTGGTCAAGCAAACTTTGAATTTGAATTACCAGCCAGTGCAGTTGGTAATAATCTTGTAATTGATAATGTGAACATAGGATCACAGGCTCCGGTTCTGTATGATCTTACAAACGGGCTACGTATTACAGCAGCCATTCTTTCACCATCACAGGTAAGAGTGGTTCTTCCTCCTTCGGCAGTTTCAAGAAAGCTGGTGCTCATCAGCCAGGATGGAGCAAACATCCGCACAGTTCCCGGAACTTTCACAACAAGAACTTTTACGAATTATGGCCTTGTTGCCAACCAAAGTAATTATATCATCATTTCAAACCCCAGTCTTTATGCTGATGCAAACGGTGTTAACCAGGTTGAGCAATATCGTTTATACAGAAGCACAGCAATTGGTGGTGGATTTAATACAAAAACTTATAATGCACAGGATATTATTGATCAGTTTGGCTTTGGCATAAAAAACAATGCTTACGCTATTAAGAATTTCTTACGATTTGCTTATGCTGGCTTTTCGGTAAAACCACAAAACTGTTTAATCATTGGTAAAGGAGTTGTTTATACCAATTACAGAAATGCAGAATCAAACCCTGCCACCTTTGTTGACCAATTGAATCTTGTTCCTGTTTTAGGTTTCCCTGCCTCTGATATGGCGATGGCTTCAGAAGACGGAAATATTATTCCCCGTATTCCTATTGGCCGGTTAAACGTTGTGAATGGCAATGAAATAA
This sequence comes from Chitinophagaceae bacterium, assembly GCA_031369435.1. Lineage (GTDB taxonomy): Bacteria > Bacteroidota > Bacteroidia > Chitinophagales > Chitinophagaceae > Lacibacter. The sequence continues at coordinate 7,468 of JANMOR010000183.1, read as the reverse complement.
AAGCATACCTCGACAAAGTAAAACAATATGAATCTTATTATAACTCCAATTCATGTGTAATAGCCGATGAACTCTGGAAGAAGAATGTGATACATGTTTCCGGTGCCAATGATTTTTTAGGTGAGCAGATCAAGTTTTATCTTACTCAATATGAAAATGTATTAAAAGATACTTCCTTTGGTGCTTCAGTTTATTCTTTACAAAAAACAGGTGTAGCTGCTATTCAGAATATCGTGAGTGAAAATATAACCCGTTTATTCCAGGAGGGTTTTTCTTTGCTTACTTATTTTGGTCACTCATCACCCACAACGCTTGAGTATAATCTTGATAACCCCAATAATTATCCTGTAATCAATAAATACCCCGTTTTGTTAGTGAATGGATGCCAGGCAGGAAATATGTTTCTTTCCGATGCCTTACGTTTATCGGGCAACATGATCATCAGCGAAAAATGGGTACTTACGCCTCAAAGAGGTTCAATTGCATTTATTGCCAGTACACATCTTGGCATTGTGAATTATCTCGATCTGTACACCGAAGAATTTTATAACCAGATGGCCCACGCCGCTTATGGTCAGTCAATCGGCCGCATCATGGCCAATGTAAATGATACATTGGTGAGGGAAAATTCGTTTAATGATTTTTATGTAAGAATGCACCTCGAAGAAATTACGCTACACGGTGACCCTGCTATTAAATTCTACAGTTCACAGAAACCTGATTATGCTATTGAAGCACCAATGGTTAAAGTGTCACCTGAATTTATTTCCATTGCTGAGGATAAATTTAAAGCCAATATTAAAATTGTAAACCTGGGAAAAGCTATTAGTGATTCAGTTCATGTGGTTGTTACCAGGGAATTTCCTGATGGCAAAAAATCAATTGTGTTCGACAAAAAAATTAAACATATTTCTTATGCTGACTCAATTGAACTGATATTGCCCATCAATCCTTTTACAGATAAAGGGAGCAATAAATTAAAAGTTGAAATTGATCCTGAAAATTACCTGAGCGAACTCTGTGAAACGAATAATGTTGTAACAAAAGAGTTTTTCATTTTTGAAGATGAAATACGTCCTGTATATCCATACAATTATTCTATTATCAACAAGCAGAATATTACGTACTATGCTTCAACAGCTAATCCGCTGGGAACTTTACGCAAATATTATTTTGAAATTGATAGCACACAGAATTTTAATTCGTCCATTAAGAAGATAGATTCTACTTCATCCGTTGGCGGATCCATTTCATTTAAGCCGGCGGGGATTAATTTTAAGGACAGCACAGTTTATTACTGGAGAGTAGGTATGCGTCCACAGGCAAACTCAGCCATACTCTGGAACAATTCCAGTTTTGTATTTATTCCCGGCACTGAAACAGGGTTTAATCAATCACATTTCTTTCAGCATAAGCAAAGTACTTATAACAGAATTACACTGAATGATAACAGGATAACCAGTTTTGATTCTTCCATCAGAAGAGTGCAGATACGAACCGGCATTTATCCTTTCCATATTGAAAGCAGTATTGACGTAGCAATTGACTTTGAGAATATTGAACGTTATGGTTGCCGTTACGGTTCCTTCCAGTTTTATGTCTTTGATGGCAAAACGCTGGAGCCTTATACAAACAGAGAAGTTGCGCCAGGCCAGGGTTTATATGGAAGCCAGTCTCCGGTATGTGGCAAACCAACAAGATTGTTTTTTGAATACAATTATTATGTGCAAACCCAACGGAAAAGTGCCATGGATTTCATGGACAACATCATTAAAAATGGAGATTATGTTGCAGTAACTAATTTGGGCGGAACGCATTTAGCAGTTATTGATACAGCGCTGCTCAAATCAGATGTAGGTACTTACGGGCCCGGCAATTCACTTTATCACAGATTCAAAAGCGCAGGGTTTACGTTGGTTGATTCGTTTAAGAGTGACAAGCCAATGATTTTTATTTACAGGAAAAATTCTCCTTTCACTCCACAGCAACAAGTGGGAATAACAAATGAACAATTGGTTCAGGTATTTGAAGCTCCCGATTATTATACAACCGGAACAATTGAATCGCCATGGTTTGGACCTGCAAAAACATGGAAGGATTTGAAATGGAGAGGAACAAATATTGAACCTCTGGTTCCCGATACAACCAGTATTGATATCATAGGCCGTACAATAGCCGGAGTTGAAATGTTATTGGCAACAGTAACGGAAGCCCGTGATACCACCCTCTCATTTATCGATGCATCATCTTTTGCATATATCAAGTTAAGGATGAAGAATACAGATAATATCAATATTACTCCGCATCAATTGAGTTTATGGAAACTGTATGCCGATTATGTACCGGAAGGAGCAATTGCACCTAACTTAACATTTAAATTTAAAGACACACTTGAACTGGGTGAACCTCTTGATTTTGCCATTGCTTTCAGGAATGTAAGTGAAACAGCATTTGACAGTTTGAAATTGAAGCTCGTGATAACCGACCGGAATAATGCACCACGTGTTATCAACTTGCCGAAGAAAAAACCTTTGCTAAGTGGCGATTCAATCGTTGTGTCTTATACAATTGATACAAAAGATTTGCCGGGGTTGAATACACTTTACCTGATGGTTAATCCTGATAATGACCAGATAGAACAATTCCTGTTTAACAACTTTATTTACAAAGGCTTTTTTGTAAAGCCCGATAACTATAAGCCATGGCTTGATGTAACATTTGATGGTACACATATTTTAAACCGTGATATCGTTTCGTCAAAACCACATATCCTTGTAAAGTTGAAAGATGACAGCAGGTTCCTTGCATTAAGCGATACTGCAGGCATGAAGATCAGTATCCGTTTCCCTGACAATACAGTACGGGATTATAAACCGGGTTCTGATACTGTTCGGTTTACACCGGCCAATCTTTCAAATGGTGAAAACACAGCAACCATTGACCTGTTTCCATTCCTGCGTATGGATGGAGAATATGAATTAACGGTTTCAGGAACTGACCGCAGCGGTAATAAAGCAGGCGATCTTGAATACAAGGTTTCGTTCCAGGTTATCAATAAGCCGATGATTTCTAACCTGCTCAACTACCCGAATCCGTTTACTACTTCTACTGCTTTTGTATTCACAATTACAGGTTCAGAAGTGCCTCAAAACATTCGTATACAAATATTGACGATTACAGGTAAGGTTGTAAGGGAAATTACAAAAGCTGAATTAGGGTCATTACATATTGGCAGAAATATTACCGACTTTAAATGGGATGGTACAGATCAATATGGTAATAAACTTGGCAACGGTATTTATCTTTACAGGGTCATTACCAATCATAATGGACAGGGGCTTGAAAAGTATAAAGCTGAAGGGGATAATACAGATCAATTCTTTAATAAGGGATACGGAAAAATGTACCTGATGAGGTAAATAATTTCTGAAAAGTAAAATGATACCCAACAATAGCCTGCCTGTTGTTGGGTATTTTGTAAGTATTCAACTATGAATAAAGTAAACGGAATAAAAAAGATGTATAGTAACAACTACTATGCAGTATTGCTGATTTTACTTTTCATTTTGCATGGATGGAGATATTATTTTGGATTGATCTCTTTCATTGAAGTGGTACAGGTTTTCTTTTTGCTTGCGTTTACAGCACTCGTTTGTTTTGGCTTTTGTTACCTTCTTCAACGACAAATTAACAAGGCGGCCTTTTTAACTTTTGTTCTCTTGTTTTTTTTACTGTATACGACATCCATCATTAATTTCTTTGATTTATGGACGGTACTGCCTCATGTAAAAGATCAACTGCTGATCATCCTGGGTATATTCATCATTACTGCGGCAATAGTTAGATCAGTAAACATCATTAGTCCCCGTTTAATTAAGTTGTTGAATGTAACACTTGGCTTACTTATTTTGCTGGAGCTTGTTTTGTTGCTGTTTACTGATAAAAGCAGGGATAGTACAGAAGCCAGTAGTTTTTTTAATGGCAGAGACAGTGTTCAAATTAAAAAAGCCTTTCCATCTGTTTACCTCATTTTGCTTGACGAATATGCCGGCAACGAATCTTTACAACGAAACTTCAACTATAATAACACCCATTTCACAGAATTTTTAAAGAGCAGAAAATTTAAAGTAATACAAAACGCTTCAAGTAATTATAAATACACATTATTGTCGTTGCCATCCATGTTTAATGCTGAATATATTTCAACTCCAAAGAATTTGTCGGTATATGGTGAGGAGGGCAGTAAGCAGGCAATGTATGATATGTTTTATAATAAGACCTTTGTCACTTTTGAACAGTTAGGATACAATATTTTTAATTATTCTCCTTTTGCAATTCAGCATCATGATGAAGCTTATTCCAATCGTTTTCTGCCCGGAGGCATCTTATTATTACTTTATCCAACTTTATTAGATGATGTTGTTGAACAGGTACCACCGTATATATTAGTTAAGTTGGGTAAAAAGGGCTGGCTTGAATCTTATTATAAAAAAATGAATGAGCCAAATGAAAGACTCATCCAGAAATTATATAAAAAAAGCAGGGAAAAGAATGAGCAGCCTGTATTTTGTTATGTGCATTTAATGCTTCCGCATACGCCCTATATAATGGATAGCACCGGAAGGGTCAACCTTCTTTATCTCAGCAGTCAGGTTCATAGTGTTGAAATTGAAAAAGAAGCATATATGCAGTCGTTGCAATACACAAACAAGCTGATGATGAAGCTTATTGACTCGCTGAAACAAAATACAAATAATAATGCGGTTATTATTGTCATGAGCGATCATGGATATAAAACACATGTATTCAACAAAAGGCAGGAAGACAAGTTTAACAGCTTTAATGCCATTTACATACCTGATGCCGATACTGCAAGATGGTATAATGGCATGTCGAATATTAATCAGTTCAGTATTTTATTTTCAACCATAACAGGAGAAAGCATGCCGTTAAGAAAAGATTCTTTAATCCTCAAATAAAGCTTCAGCATCTGTATGTTTTCAAGATGAAGCTATTTTGTTTCCACTTTTTTTAAATTCAATAGAAACTGTATTCCAATTATGGAAAGAATAATTAAAACGGGGAAAATGCTTAATGTAAACCGGTAATGCCACTCATTATATGTTAGCCCCGTTAAATTGGCTGCAAAAAAGATCAGCAATAAAAAAAGAACGGCTGACGGCTTTCGGGAGTTTCGGAATAAAAAAATAAACCCTGCTAAAGCAAGCGGGTAAAGAATATAATGAGCAATCAATAAATAATTGTGTGCGGTTGAGTAATAAGAACGGGTAAGAGTAAAAAATGATTTTACCTTTTTATAATAAAGAGTTGCCAAGTAAGCAAAGCCGTGTTTGTTGTACAGGTAGATGTATGCATGGGAGAGGGGTGCCTTTTCATTGTCATTAAATTCGGGGATATTATAATCTGGTTGATCTACAATAACAGCGCCAGCTACAATAGGTTTGATGTATCCCTTTGTTTCCACTTCAGTAGTAAAAAGCAAAAAGAAAATGGCGGTGATAGTAAGTATCGCTAAACCGTAAAAAAAATACGGCTTTAAAAGCTTCAGTTGATATAAATAGTAAAACACAAAACAGTACGTAAAGAAAATGCCTGGAGGCCGTGAAAAAGTTAATAGCACACAAAGCATCATCCAGATCAATAAATCCGTTTTTGTTTTATGCTTCAACGTGTAGTATAGTGAAATGCAGATGATACACACAAAGAAGTTGTCGCTGAATAGTGTGAGTGTCCAGGTTTGAATCGGGATGCAAAACAGGAAACATATTTGAGCAAATAGTCCAAATAATTTATTGCCAAGTAAAAGGTTTGTGCTTTTCTTTAAACAAATGGCAGCAAGAATATTCAGGAGCAGTTGAACAAACACAACTGTTTTAATACTGCCTATCTGAAAAACCAGGACAAGAAACAGAATATAGCTGCTGTAAAAAAAATGATGCTTCAGCGTGTTGGTAATTTCTCCACCTGTAATAGCCCTGCTTGCCAGTATGTACTTTTCCGCTTCATTTATTTCAATAATGCCCAGTTTCATGTAAAGCAAATACATGAATATGAAGTAAGCAATGATGATGAATACTTCTTTCAGGTTTATTGTTTTGCTCATGAAGTTTTCAGTTGAACAGGTTGTTTTTTGCTTTAGCAGTAAAACAAAGCAGTATATAAATGCATAACAAAACTAATGTGGTGAAAAGTAAGTAAGGAATATGGGCAGGTTTAAATTCAAATGAGAGTTTGTTGTTGCCCTGCTTCACTGGAATATACATAAAGCCCGTTATAAGCTTCGATGGTTGAATGATTCCGGTTTCATTTTTAACAATCCAGTATTTGTAATAATTCTCCAGAAAAACAAGATTGGCATTTTGGGGTGAAGTGAATTCCAAATGCAATTGATTCACTGAATAATAGGTAAGATCATCTTTTTTTATATTGAGTATTGGTGTCAAAGGATATTTTAAAACTGAATCAGTAATAAAAAGAAGCGGATATCGGTTTATATTATAGTTGCTGTCTTTCTTTTGCAATTGATAATATATTACTACAGAGCTTAATTTTATTGGATAGAAAACATCATGCGGAGGGCCGGGTTGTTTATTGTAAAAGCTCCAGTTGCCTATCAGTTTTTCTTCAGTTAGCGGTATTGTAGCTGCTTCATTGATTGGCTTTAAATCAGGAACGGGTATTCCGTCAGGTGATTTTTTTAAGAGGGTATTAATTTTTTGAACAGGTTCTTTTCCAACACCAGTATATGGCAGGTTCATAAGTGTTGCAAGAATGATATCTATACAAACAATGAAAAGTATTTGCCTCGTTTTAATTCTTTTCAGGAAGTATAACAGCAGCGCAAGCAGTATTATTTGAATTATACTTTGAATTACTAAAGTTTCAGCAAAGCTGATTTTATCAACCAGCAGCTTTAAATTGGGTCTTATATTGTTAAAGAAGGAATGGGTCGTGTGAAACAATGAGTTTTCTTTTGTCTCATTAAAAAAAATGTAAACGCCGGTAATAAAACTTAAAACTAAAAGTATGATCAGGCTCTTAATAACCAGTTTCATCTTTTTCAGATGTTTTGGATCGGCTGGGTTAAACTCATCCAACACCATCACAGCTATGATTATTAAACCAATGATTGTAAAAATTCTGAATTCTCCATTAACCCTTACGTAACCTAAGAGCGGGAAGAACTTATATACAAAAAGTTTAAAGGTGCCTCCTGCTGAAAGTATAAAAAAGAATAGGGAAGAACATAAAAAAAAGATATGTTCACGCTTCATTTTTTTTAAAAATCCGAGTATAAAGAACACCAGAATTATCAAGCCACTATAGTTGTTCCTTAGAGCAATGTCGTTGTTAAACAGTTGGGAATTCTTTGTTGTTGAAAAGGGCAGGAGTAAGCTTATCCAGCTTTGTATAGTTGTGTTTTCTTTTAGTACGAGATCAAGTCCAA